>CAYTER010000013.1:0-48084 GCA_964436815.1 uncultured Syntrophomonadaceae bacterium | reverse complement strand
CAACAAAGCTTGCATCGACCAAACTGGTTTCCATACCCATAATGTAAGTAAGTAATGTATTGGCAGAGCCGTCTCCATTGTAACCTTCCGGGAGAAAGGGGTTACTGAGAGTTATAAATGGAACATAAGGGATAAAAGTGCTTAACCATGCTTCTGCGTTACCCTGAACCTGGGGGCTGTCAATAAAGCCGCCCGGCACTGTAATAATTGTTTGATCTTCATCATCACCAAAAGTAAAGGTTACTTCGTAACCATCTATTGTTTCGCGTAAAGATATGTTAGTTTCTAGATCAGCCTGGCTCTGGTAAAGTGCCTCGCTTTTATCTCCAGCATAACCGATACGTTCAATACTGCCAACGAGAAGGGGAGTAAAGGCAAATAAAATGATCATTAAAATCGAAAGAGCGATCATTAATTCGATGATGGTAAAACCCTTTTCATTCCAGATTCTTAAAAAATAATATTTTTTTTTCAGAAAAAAACCCATATACATCATCATCTGCCGATCCTAAAAAATTAATTCTATAAAGGTTTCCAGTGCAGTTGGTTAACAATCGGGAGGAACTCTAAATCGCCAAACCCCTCATAATAAGTAAGGGCAGTACCATTAGCGCCGATCTGGTTATTCCCACCCTGACCGGACAGGGTGCCCACAATCATCGCTCCATAGACACTTGTATTGCTCTGCATTTTGACATGGGTATCATAAGGGCCATAAAAAAGCCCGTCGAACTGAACATTGCCGTTTAAAGAAACCTCACAGCCTTCAGCAAGGTAAAAGTTCAACTGAGCACCGGAAGGATAGGTAATATTGGGCCCGTGCATAGTTGCTGTATTGCGGATATAGATTTCCACTTTTCCCGTGCCAACAATTTGAATCGTACTGCCGTTTTTAAGGTCTAGATCAGATACAACTAGTATAGCCGTTGTATCTGAACCGGAACTGGCAAAGTCAAACTTTAAAGTGCCTCCATTATTAACAGTAAGTGCAGTGATTTCATGGTGCTGGTTTCCGGAAATGGTATATACTTGATTGTTGCCGATGGTTTGATTTGCTAAATTTACATCAGGATTATCGGGTACAACGACACGTTTAAAATAATCCGGCGGAAACTGATAATTAGGCACATGGGTATAAAGGGTTGTGTTGTAGCTGTTTGGCAATGTAATCGGCCCTCCTGATACAATGCTGCCACTAACAGTCATGTTCCTGTGGAATTCAACATGGTTAGCGCTTGTTGTAACTACAACAGCATCAGGAGCGGGGAATTCTTTAAGCTCCAATAAAATACTTACATTTTGCTCGATACCATTAAAAAAACCCGTGCTGATGATTTCTATTTTATCTTCTTCCAATTCATTTACAGTTACCTGGACATCTCCTATTTCACCGAGATATTCATTGCCAAGTTCAATGATATTTGAAACCGTAGTGCTTGAATCGTCAAACAATTCGTCTGCTATAGCAGGATTATTTTTTATATAGCGGGCAACAGTCTCTGCCCCTGAACGTGCGGCATAAAAGGCTTGAGCTTTATCCCCCTCGTTAGCTACATTCCTAAGTTCGCTTATACTATACTGCCATAAAGCGGTTCCCAGTAAGGCAAGGACAACCAATATGACGAGAACCAGCGGTAGAGCCATACCTTTTTGATTATTAAGAAGTTTCAATTTATTAACACCTCTTTGACCAGCAAATAATATGGTAACAATGTTAACTAGCTAACAATTATAAAAAAACCCTTTTTCGGCAACCAGGCAATCATAGTCTGCTTACTTGCAAACCTTAGACCCTAAGTTTTGCGCCCCTGCCTTTCAGCAGGTTTGCTATTATCGTATGGGTTATATCTAAATATAATTTCCCAGTAAATTATATACTCAAAACGATATTATGTCAATACAATGTTGGTATTTACTCAAATATTATGTAACTTCAATTAAAGAAAATAGATTTATGTATTCTTAAACTGAAAAATGATGCAATCAGGGAATAAAAAAGGTATAGCCTGGCCTGTAGGATCAACTTAGATAATCTGAAATACCTGATACATGGGGGACATGACCGAGTAGACAATCAGGCCGATGAAGAGGCCGACAAGGAGGAGCAGGATCGGCTCGATGAGCGAACCAAGGCGTTCCACCTGATAAGCAACTTCCCGTTCATAGAAGAGGGCAGTTTTGTTCAGGGTGTAATCCAAGGCCCCGCTTTCTTCTCCGACTTTTATCATTTCGACCAGCAAAGGAGGGAAACAGTGCGTTTCTCTGAGCGGTCCGGATAAATTGTCGCCATTGATCAAGGCTCGATCCACATCCGCTAAAGATTGCGAAATTACTGCGTTGTCAACAACTCCGGCAACCATTTTTAAAGACTGGTGCAGGGTAATGCCACTGTTCAGCAGGGTGCAAAGAGAGCGGGCAAAGCGGGCGGTTAAAGTTTGTTTGTAGATTCTGCCGAAAATCGGCATATTTAGCTGAAGCCGATTAATAAAAAACTTGCCTTTAGCATTGCCAATAAGGATTCGGAAAACTAAAAGGGCAAGAAGTGGCATGAGCATAAAAAAATACCAGTGATCGGATATTATTTTACCGATTAAGAGCATGATCCGGCTAAAAAGAGGCATCTCCATTCCAAATGAACCGAAAACATTAGCAAATTGAGGCAGCACAAAGACGATCATGATGATCATCACCGTCATGGCTACGGCACTGATAAACAATGGGTAAGCAGTTGCTGCTTTAAGTTTTTCTTCAAGGTCATGCTGCTTCTCGTAGTGATCAGCCATTCTTTCCATGATTGAGCCCAGCGCTCCTGCTGTTTCACCGGTTTTAACCATACTGATCAGCAGTGGGGGAAAATTATTGCTATCTTTAGCCAAAGCGCTGGAAAATGAATCGCCCTGTTCAACCTGCTGAAGAACTTTATTAATCCTGGTTCGAAAAACATAATTATCAATCTGACTGGACAATATCTTCAGGGCATAGATTAGGGTAATTCCACTCTCCAGCATAGTAGCAAGTTGGCGGCAAAAGATCATTAAATCTCTGTTGCCAAAGGCTCTGTAGCCGAATTTTTCCAGTATACTTATCATTATAGGAAGTCGAAATAAGTTGCGATATTGTGCTTCTCTTAGTTCAAGGATGCAGAGATTCCTGGAATTTAAATAATTAATCGCTTCGGAATCTGAAGCAGCCGGGTAAAGGCCTGTAACTTTTTTGCCGGAGCTTGATATGGCTTTGTAGCGATAGTGGCGAATCAATGAAAGTCACCGCCTCTTTACAGTAAAGAGAATAATCAATCTGCAAAATATAAGTTTAAGCTGATCGAGAGGGTGCCTTGTCCCTCTCTGTCAATCTGCCATTCAAGATGTTCAACCGTTAGCAGTTGGGGAAAATCTTCAAGTTCTTGCAAAAAGTCGTAAGGAAAGGCATCAAGATCACCAATTTTAACGAATAGATTTTGGTTGCTGTAGCTGTCATGAATGGTTCTTTCATTGATGCGCATTAAGTTTATTTTTCCAGGAACACTTTCCAGCAAATCTTCAAATGCACCAATGACAATTGATTGTTCGCCAACAGGGGGCAGGAGTGTTTCCAGCTTATGCCATTCCGGCTGAAGGTCAGCCCAAGATGTCTTAATACTGCGTTCATTGGCAAGGATAAGATCAAGCTCTTCGATTTCAAGGTTTAACCTGCCTCGCGCAGAGCGATTGGAGACAATTTCTGAGTAAAATGAGGGTCCGCCAAGTTTTAAAAAGCCTGTGAGCATGATGGCAACCAGAAGGATGCTGATTAATAACTTTTCGCGTCTGCTGAATGGGCTCTTCTTATTCGACATCGCTGATCGCCTCCCCATCAAGATCGATTATCGCGCTGATTGTAAAAGTGCAGATGCCGAGTTCATTCAGTTCAGCAGTTTTAACTTCAGCGGTGTCGATAAGTGGCAAGTTTTTCAGACGTCCGGTATAGAGGGTGGTATCATGAAGGCTCTTGCTCTTACCCCTGATTTCGATATTCCCTTCGGCATTCAAAGACAGATGTTCGATAGTGATACCCTGAGCTTGGTGCAGCATCAGTTGCCTTAAGTGATCAGCCTTAATCTGGCAACCTTTGCGTAGATTTTTTTCCACCTCGATTTTTTGATTGAATGCTTCAATCTCGGCCATCATCTTAATCAAGGGTACTGTAGATTTATTTTTTGTCTCCAATTCAGCGTTCAACCGCTCCAAGTCAGAATGTAACCAGATCCGGTACTGATCGGCTGCCATGAAAATAAAAATCAATATTAATATCACTGCCATACAGTAAGCGTAGCTTAGAAATTTTCCTCTGACGATATTTCTTCTGTTTTTGAAATCCGGGCTGCGCAAATCAAGGTCGTATTTCACCGGATCCACCCCCTCAGGGCCAGGCCACATGCAGTTGCGTATAGATGAGGACAGGGGATTACCGCTTGTGCCCGGCCAGTTCTATTTGTTTCCGAATCGTGGCTGAGCATCTGGTAGGTTACTTTCAAGCCCAGTTTATCCTGAAGATAAGGAGCAAGCCCCGGAATCGAAGCTCCGCCACCGCTCAGACAGATGTTTACCGGGTTAAAGGTCTGCCCGCTTGAATGATCAAGCCAATAGGCAATGCTCTGGTTAATCTGGGCAGCAAGCTGACCGGTCAGGTTCTGCAGACTATTATCAGTCAGATTACCGGGCTGATAAAGGAAATTAGGGGCTTGCTGCGAGTTAAGCCCTTTGGCAGCAGCAATTGAGTTAATAAAATCAGCAATGCTGATTCGAAGCTGCCGGTAATACTGGAGTTCGCTATCTTTAGTCATCAGAAAAGTGGTGCTTCGATAACCGATATCCAAAAGTAGTTCCGGAGCAGTTGATTTTATTGCCAGGCTGTTTTGCCGGATCTGTCTTAAGCGCAGCAAAGCGAGCGGGCTGATTTCGAGCGCCTGCGGTTTAAAACCGGCCTGCACAGCCGCTTCAGTTAGAGAGTCGGCAGTTTTCCTAGCTGTGGCTGCCAGGATATATTTATTTAACCGATTGTCTTTTGCTGATTGCAGAGAAAGAGGGCAGCAATCATATACCGCTGCATCAGCTTTGAGGGGAAACTGCTTTTCCACTTCGAAAGGTAGAGTTTTGACCAGCTCCCGCCGGGTCATTGAAGGCAGTTCGATAATGCTCATAAAATAAGACTGTGGACCAAGGCAGAGGTTAACTTTTCTGCCGTGCAGCTTAAGCTTGGAGGCAAACCGGAATAATATTTTGCCAAGTTTTGCCGAATCAAGTATCTCTCCATTAGCATAAATATCTGCCGGTGTAGGGATGACTGCATGACGGTAGAGGGCAGGCAAGCCATATATGCGGTTGAGCTGAATTAACTTAATTTTTGCGGAACCGAGATCCAGGCCGATCGGTGAATATGGGCTCTTATAGCAAAATTTTGCTTGTTCCCGGTTTGTGTTCTGTAGTTTAGCCACCTGAGAGAAACCTCTTTCTTAGAAATTAAGTTATGCTACAACCTTTTCCATTCCTCAACAGTCAAAGTGCCGTCTTCATTAAGCTTTACGGTTAAGGTGATTTCGATTTGATAATCATCCAATTTTCCTGTCGACCGGATACGTCGGCCAGTGCTGCCAGTGTTTTCAAATTGGACGATGAATTCTCCATCCATAAGACTGCCTCTTAACTCACTGTTGTAAAAAAAATCTTCCATTAAAATAGCAAGGCCTGCTTCCAAGCCTGCTTCAGCCAGGTACTGCTGTTTAATTTCCTGAATCTGATAGACAGCAATCAGCTTTTCATTCAGGGCATTGGTAATCAACGCTCCTCCAAGCAGCAATAAAGCGGTGGTGAAAACGAGGACTAAAACCAGGGCCATCCCTTTGTCATTATTTAATAAATTAAAAGATCTCATCATCGTTTTCTTCTGCTGTTTCCAGATTAGCCGGAACGCCAAGGGGAGCGGAGGGCAGGTTGCGCGGCGCTATTTTGCTGGTTAAAAAGCAGAAAGTTTCCCGTGCTTCGCCGTTTTTGGGGTTAAAAGTTCCGGTACCAAGCCTCACGTTTATGAGGCCGCTGCTATTATTTTCAAAATTAAGTTCTGTTATCCCCAGGGCGACTACATTATGGTAGTAGCCGGGATCTGTGGTGGGAAAAACATCAAAAACGAGCTGAGGTCCAACTTTTCGAAAACGTAAAATTCGGTTGTCCCCGGGAATCTGGAAACGAATTTCCCGGCCCTGATCGCGGATCGTGAAATCCCTGGCGTCTGTTAGCTCGCGGACTACTTTGTCCAAAGCGATCCTGGCGCTCTGTTGATACTCGGTTTGATCAATCGCCTGCTGCCAACTTTTTAAGCCCGTCAGGTAGAAGCTGTACACAGCGGTTATTACAAAGCCGACAATACTGATCGTGATCAGCAGCTCAATTAGGGTAAATCCTGGATCTCGTTTTAGCGTTTCCCAACTAAGCAAGAAAGTGTTTCACTCCGCTCACTGTTTTTTATAAGCCAGAAAACCGCCACATCTACCCGGATGAGCTCCATAGCAGGCGGACTACTTATACCCGTTATTAATGGGTAAGCTGAAAAGGTGGTTTCACGCCTGAAGCCTGCAAAGCCCTCAGGATCATATTCAATTAGTGGTAAATTGATCTCATTTATCTGTAATTCCTGTGTACTCAAGTAGCCGGGGGATTTAACTTCTTCAAGCCTGGAGCGGCAGAGGTTAGCAGCTATGGTTTGCTGACGGGCATTGTTGATCAGCAGGTAACCGGTAGAAAAAAGGGTGAGCAGGGGAGTGACAACCAGACCCAGGATGGCAATGGCAATCAAAAGCTCTATAAATGTATAGCCAGATTTATTGCGTACTAGTTTCTGCGTCAATAATGCGGCTCCTTGAGCGATTAGTTAATGCTAAAAGGCTGAAATAGTTATTTTGTTCATTTCTACGTTTAACTAAATAGATTAATATACCAATGCCAGAGCATACTGCCCCAGAAGACTTCAATAACTGTGCCGGCGGCCAGGTAAGGAGCAAAGGGTAAAGCAGTTTTTCTGGTGGCGCTGCCGGCGATCATCATTGTAACACCTACCAGGGCTCCTAAAATGAAACCGGTCAAGAGGACCACAGCTACACCACGCAGGCCGACAAAAAGGCCAATCATGGCCATCAGCTTCATATCGCCTGCACCCATGCCGCCGCGGCTGACCAGGATAATGATCAGCATCAGCCCACCGCCAAGAGCAAAACCGAGCAGGGCATCAAGCAGCGCATGATCTATCAGTAAATATTTGGGAACGGGTACGAATAAATCGGCCAGCAGGGGCAGTAAAAGCAACAAACCGGCTGCAAGGCCGGCGGCAACCAGGGTGTTGGGCACGATACGGTGCTCGAAATCGATCAGGGATACGGCAAAAAGGATAAAGAGCAGGGAAAGATAAAACAGGCCTGTAACGGAAAAACCAAAATTATAAATAACCGCTGCGAACAAAAGACCGGTGACCAGTTCAACAAGAGGATAACGAATGCTAATTTTCTCAGAGCAATAGCGGCAACGGCCTTTTAAAATAATGTAGCTGAAAAGTGGGATTAAATCCATGAATCCGAGGTTGGTTTTACAGGAAGGGCAGCTTGAAGGAGGAGCTGCCAGCGACAAATTTTGCGGCAGCCGGTAAACAATGACGTTTAAAAAGCTGCCGAAGGATAGCCCGAAAACAAAGGCGATAATTGATAATGCGAGATTATTGGCATTCAAATTTGCAGTTAGCCTCCCGGGTGCTTCAAATGCTGCTGCGGTCAGTGCCGGGCATGTTTCTATTCGACAACTGAAAAATATTTCCTTCCTGCCATAAGTTTATAGCAACATTTTTTACGGAATCATCTGGATCTTCTCTGTCATCTGGATCTTCTCTTTTCGCTTGGGCGGCAACCATGCTATAATACCTATTATTTACGGGATGAAAGGTGGTGCGTTAAACTGGAATATAACGCAAAAACCAGACTGTTTTTTATACTCGGTAATCCCGTAAGCCACTCGCTTTCACCAATCATCCATAATGCCGGTTTTAAAGCGCTGGCGATCAACGCAGTCTATCTGGCAGCTGAAGTTTTGCCTGAGCAGGTAAAATCTGCTGTGGCGGGAATAAGAGCCCTTTCTGCAGGGGGTTGTAATGTAACCAGCCCATACAAGGAAGCGGTGATCCCCTTTCTTGATCAGTTATCGGATGAAGCGAAGTTAATCAACTCGGTCAATACCATCGTCAACCGGAACGATCTGCTTTTTGGCACCTCGACGGATGGAGAGGGTTTTTACCAGGCAGTAATCGATGCTGCCCCGTCTTTTGATTTTAATAAACCGGCCCTGATCATCGGGGTGGGCGGCGCAGCACGCGCAGTTGCTTTTACCTTGGCAAAACATGGTTTAAAAGAACTTTACCTGGCTAACCGGACTTTGAAAAAAGCTGAAGAAACAGCTGAACTATTATTAGAATATACGGAGCTTAAAAGCTGCCGGGTATTGGTCTTTGAGGGTGTGGAGTTAGAGCAAGTTATTGCCGGTTGTCAACTGGTTATATACTGCCCGCCCGTTGACTCTGCTGAGCTTGTAAAAGCCTACGCTAAAGCTGGTGAGATTTCTGCTGATCAGCTATTCTTCGACCTGCGCTACAGCCCATCGGAAACAGAAATGATGAAAGCTGCTGCTTTAGCAGGGGCAAAAACTTTTAATGGACTTGGCATGCTCTTCCAGCAGGCACTGCTGTCATTTGAACTGTTCACCGGTCAAAAAGCGCCGGCTGAAGAGATGAAAAGCGCTTTGCATCAATCACAGGACAGGAAATTTTAAAATGACTGTACTTACCCGTAGGCAGCTTGAAACTGCCCTCTTTAAAAGCGGACTGGTCAACAGCGAACTGCTTTCTGCAGTAATAGCTGAAAGCAGGCGCAGCGGACGGAAAATCAACGAAATACTTTTAATAAAAGAACTGATCACCGAAGAACAGCTGCTGCAGGTGATGGAAAAAGAACTTGGCATCCGGCGGGTTAACCTTAGCCTGACACCAATCGATCAAAAAACAGTTGCCTTATTGCCGGCAGAAATTGCAGGGCGCTACCAGGTGTTTCCAATAGGAGTTGAAAACGGAAGAATCATTTTAGCCATGAGTGATCCGCTCGATTTGAAAGTTATTGATTATATTGCCATGCAGACCGGATCAGAGATTAAGGCTGTTGCGGCGAAAGCAAGTTCAATCAGGCAGATGATCTCGCGTTTTTACGGCGTTACCGGTAGCAGCGATGGGTTAAAAAAGAATGACGAGCTAAGACCTGATAACGAGGGAAATGGTCAGAAATTCACTGTTAAAAGCGATACAGCGCCGGCAGTACAACTCGTTAACTCCCTGATCGAACAGGCGATAGAAGAAGGTGCCAGCGATATACACCTCGAACAGGGCGAAAAAGAACTGCGGATCAGGATACGGCTCGATGGGGTTTTACACGATGTCACTTCTCCGGCTGGTCAGCAGCAGTCAAATATTATTTCAAGGGTTAAAATCATGGCCAACCTCGATATTGCCGAGCGAAGGTTGCCCCAGGACGGAAATATCAACTGGAAAGACGGCCGCGGAGGGATTAATTTAAGAATAGCAACCCTGCCGACCATCAATGGGGAAAAAGTTGTGATCCGCCTGCTGGAAAGGGAGCGGATCGTTTTGCCGCTGGAGCGACTCGGGTTTTCAACTGATAACTATCATCAGCTCCTCAGGCTGCTCTTAAACCAGAACGGTCTGCTGCTGGTCACCGGACCGACAGGCTGCGGTAAGACTACAACCCTTTATTCAGCGCTCCATCACCTCAATCGGCCTGAAGATAATATCATTACGGTTGAAGATCCGGTCGAGTACCGCTTACAAGGGATTAACCAGATCCAGGTTAACCGCAAAATCAATCGCACTTTTGCCAATGCCCTGCGCTCAATCCTGCGCCAGGATCCGAATATTATCATGGTTGGCGAGATCAGGGATCTGGAAACGGCTAAAATTACAACCCAGGCTGCGTTAACGGGGCACCTGGTTTTAAGCACTTTACATACGAATAATGCAGCCGGCGCGGTGACCCGCTTAATCGATATGGGCTTGGAAAACTTCCTGGTTACAGCATCGCTTCTTGGCGTTATTGCCCAGCGCCTGGTTAGACAGATCTGCCCGGAATGCGCTGTCGAATATCAGTTAAACGATCGAGAGAAGACCTTTTTTCGCAGCTATTTCGGCGAAGAACCGCCTTTAAAGCTGCTGCGTGGCGCAAAATGTAATCAATGCAACCATTCGGGATACCGCGGGCGGCTGTCTATCCAGGAAGTCCTGGTTATCAACCGCGAGCTGCAGGACCTGATCATGAAGGGCGCTACTGCCGAAAACCTTCAGAAACAGGCTGTTCGGCAGGGGATGCAAACTCTGGTTAACGACGGCTTGCGCTTAATCAAAGACGGGAAAACGACGGTCAGCGAAATAGTCAAATCTACCTTTAATTCGATTATTGACACAGATTCCGCCCTGAATGCGGATAGTATTAGCTACCTTTCCAACCTGCACAGGGATCAGGGTTGATGGGCAAAAAAAACGGTATTTTATTGAAGTTAAATGCCAATAATTGTTTTCAGGGTAATGATGGTTTCACTTTAGTCGAACTGCTCTGTGTGATCACTCTTTTTACTTTGTTTTTAATGATTGCAGTACCGGCTATGGCTGATGTCGGGTCCAACCGTAACCTGGAAATCGCAGCCCGGACCCTTGCCACGGATTTACGCAAAACCCAGCAGAAGGCGATAACCTCCGGCTGGAGCCAATACGTGGAATTTAGGAAAGATGCCGGGGGAAATGATATTTACCGCTTAAAAGACGGAAAAAGCAACGAATATTTAGAATTGACACTGCCTGAGGGCATTAGCATCAAGGCGAACAATTTTCCCTTTTCCAGCTCGGTGAGAACCTGTAAATTTACACGCAATGGAGCGCCAATACCCGGAGGAACGATAACCTTGCAAAACCGGTCAGGTAAAGCACTCTATGTGATTGTCACCCCGGCGACCGGTCGGGTAAGGATCTCTGAAGTGCCGCCGGAGAACTGGAAGTGAAGCAGCCGTGAACAATAAACGAGAAGGAATTGCGGACAAGCAAATTATTCTGTGTGGCTTCATGGGCAGCGGCAAAACAGCGGTCGGAAAAATTCTGGCGGCAAAATTGGGGCGGAAATTTGTTGATACCGATCAGTTGATCGAGGAAGAACTCGGTTTAACGGTAGCCGCGATATTCACCACATACGGGGAAAACAGGTTTCGTGATACTGAAACTAAGATAATACAGGGGCTTAAAAAAAATCCTCCCGGCTTGCTGGTTGTCGCTACCGGTGGCGGGGCGCTGATCAGAAAGGAAAACAGAGTGATTCTGGATCAGCTAGGGACCCGCATTCTATTAACCGCTTCCCCGCTGGCGCTGCTGCGCCGAATCAACCGTCAGGGTGGACGCCCTCTGCTTGGCAAAACAGGTGCCCCGCTTCTTGAAATCAAAACCCTGCTGACTAAACGGGCAGAATACTATAATACCTGCGATTACAGCTTTGATACAACCGGTAAGCCGGTGAAGAAGGTTGCTGCCGAAATAATCAAAACACTGGGATTGTAAAATTATAAAACTGCTCACTTAACTCTGGTAAAGGAAGCAGGAATATTAATATTTTTGAGAAATTTACCCATATGCTCATCCTGTGCTGTAAGGGCAAGAGGAGGTAAGTTTAATGGCACCAGTGAAGATTCTAGTTATCCACGGGCCGAACCTGAACCTGCTGGGCAGACGCGAGCCGGAAGTATACGGCAGCATCACCCTCTCAGAAATTAATACAGCCCTGGCAGATAAAGCTTTGACGCTGGAAGCGGAGCTAAGTATTTTTCAGATCAATAGTGAAGGGCAAATGATAGAAAAGATCCAGGAAGCAGCAGCCGGTTTCGATGGAATTCTGATCAACCCGGCAGCCTTCACCCATTACAGCATTTCTCTGCGCGAAGCGTTAGCGGCATCTGCTTTACCACTGATTGAAGTTCATCTGAGTAATATATTTGCCCGCGAAAAATTCCGCAGCCATTCAGTAGTATCGCCCATTGCCTCTGGCGTAATTTGCGGTCTTGGACTGAACAGCTACCTGCTCGGCCTTGAAGCGCTGGTCGATTTACTCCGGAAAGGCCATGAAAATGAAATCTAAACGATTAGAAAAAGTTAGAATGCTGATTGCTGATTCCAAAGTAGACGCACTGCTTGTATCGAATCCGGTAAACCTCTTTTACCTGAGCGGGTTTAGCGGCAGCAGCGGACTGCTGTTGATCAGCAGGGATAAAGCATTTTTGATCACCGACTTTCGTTACCTTGAACAGGCCGAAAAGCAGGCTGCCGGCTTCGAGATTGTCCGGCAGCATGAAAAAATTTATCCCGGGCTGAGCGCTATTATCAATCAAGAAGGCTGGGAAAAAGTCGGTTTTGAAGCGAAACACCTGACCTTTCATACTCACAGTGAAATGGTTAACCAGCTTAAGGTTGAAATAGTCCCGCTGGAAGAAATCGTCGAAAAACTGCGGATGGTAAAAAATAAAGAAGAACTGGCTATCATGGCCGGGGGAGCGACGATCATTGATCGAGCCTTTGAATACCTATTGTCCATTATTAAACCGGGAATGACAGAACAGCAGCTGGCCCTTGAGCTGGAGATATTTTTACTGCGCGAGGGGGCTGAAGAACGTTCATTTAAATTCATCGTTGCTTCGGGTAAACGAGGTGCTCTGCCTCATGGAGCTGCCACCGGAAAGGTTATGCAAGATGGTGAACTGGTGACTATCGATTTTGGCGCAGTCTTCGACAGTTATGCCACCGATATGACCAGAACTATAGCGCTGGGCAAACCCGACCGGCAGAAGCAGGAGATCTACAACCTGGTCTATAAGGCTCAAGCTGCAGCCAGGAAAGCCGTTGCCCCGGGAAAAAGCACAAAAGAGATTGATTCAACAGCTCGTGCTATAATAGAAGAAAATGGTTACGGCGAACATTTTGGTCACGGACTCGGTCATGGAATCGGTCTTGAAACACATGAAGCCCCCTACCTGAACCAGCGCCTTGATATGCGTCTCGAACCTGGCATGGTGGTGACAATTGAACCGGGTGTTTACCTGCCCGGAACTTGTGGAGTGCGGATTGAAGACATGGTCTCTGTTACCGGCGATGGTGTGCAAATACTAACCACCAGTCCACGGGAACTAATAATAATTTAAAATGCAGACGGAAGGCGGCGATTAAATTGATTTCCACTAATGATTTTCACACCGGCATTACCATCGAGTATGAGGGGGATATTTATAATGTCCTCGAATTTCAGCATGTCAAACCCGGCAAAGGGGCCGCTTTTGTTCGTTCGAAGCTTAAAAATATGCGTACCGGAGCCATTACCGATAAAACTTTCCGGGCCGGTGAAAAAGTAGGCCGCGCTCACCTGGAACGTAAAGAGATGGAATATCTTTACCGGGAAGACGATCTTTTTCACGTCATGGATATGGAGAGTTATGAGCAGATCACCCTTAGCGAAGAACAGCTCGGTGATGGTATTAAATTTTTAAAAGAAAATGATCGCTTGAACGTGGTTTTATATAAAGAAGAGATCGTCGGGGTTGATATTCCCTTAACCGTTACACTGGCTGTGGCCGAAACTGAACCAGGCGTCAAAGGCGACACGGCATCCGGTGCATCGAAACCGGCTAAAATGGAAACCGGACTGGTGGTCCAGGTGCCACTCTTTATTAATGAGGGCGACCAGGTCAGAATTGATACCCGCACCGGAAACTATATCGAAAGGGCATAATTTAAAAACAATAACGAGGAGGGCAAGAAGATGACTGAAGAGCTTAAGGCACGAGTTTCTTACCTGAGGGGTTTGGCGGATGGGCTTGAATTGGGAGAGGAAAGCAAAGAGCAGAAAGTACTGCAGAAGATGATTGACCTGCTGGAAGGTGTAACCGAGGAGCTCGAGCAGCTGCGAGTTGATTACGAGGAGCTCTTCGAATACACTGAAGCTATTGACGACGACCTGACCGAACTCGAAGATGATTTCTATGAAGATGAAGACGAAGATGATTATGAGTATGATTTTGATGATGAAGATTTTGAGGGCGGTTTTTCGATTGAGTGCCCAAATTGCCGCGAAATAGTGGTGGTAGATGATGATCTTCTTGACCAGGAATCAGCGATTGAGGTAACCTGTCCCGGTTGTGGTGAAGTTGTGTTAGTGGACGATGAAGAATGGGACGAGGGGCCGGAAGAAGAGTAGACAGTGCTTTGCAAATTGAAGCGCTGCCCGGGGTCTGCTATAATAATAACAGTCTCAAAAGATTAATAACAATGTTGATCAAGGAGGCTTGACAATGGCTAAAGAAGAAAATAGAACCCTGCCGTCTGAACTTGGAGCAGTTAAGATTGCCGATGAGGTAGTTTCGATCATTGCCGGTTTGGCTGCCACCGAAGTTGAAGGAGTTTCCGCAATGAGCGGAGGGATTGCCGGCGGAATTGCCGACGTCCTTGGCCGTAAGAATTTTTCAAAAGGGGTTAAAGTTGAAGTCGGGGCTGAAGAAGCCAAAATAGATATTTTCATCGTTGTAAAGTACGGTGAACGAATTCCTGATGTAGCCTGGGATATCCAGGAAAGCGTTAAGAAAGCGGTTGAAAATATGACCGGTTTGAAAGTATCGAGCGTTAATATTCATGTTCAGGGTGTTCAATTTCCGCAAAAAGAAGGCGAAGAAGCTTTAGAAGCTGAGTCTGCCAGCGAGACTGAACTATAAAGTTTTTATCTTTGCAATGCTTATGTTATTTAAGCCAGGCTGAAAACGGGCTTAAATTGGAACCATCGGAAGGGGAATGGATATGAAAAGTGTACTGAGGGTAATCCTGGTATTTCTGGGGCTGCTGTTTATAGGCGCTGCCCTTTTCCTGGCAGCTTTGAATTTTAATCTTTTCCCGGGGCTGAATGTATCTCTGCCGTCCTGGGTTGACGAAACAGTTCTGTTGGCAACGGGTTCTGTTCTGTTGCTGCTGGCTTTAATCTTTCTATCGCTCGGCTTGCGTTCAGGGAAGAAAAAAATTAGTAATGCTGTGCTCAAAGGCAGTGAGTATGGCGAAGTTTTAGTTTCCATACCGGCTATTGAAAATATGGTATTGAGGGTTATTCAACAGACCCAGGGAATAAAAGATGTCAGCCGACAGGTTGTCTACACACCTGACGGATTGATTGTTAAAATTAAAATCAAGGTAATGCCTGACGTAACCCTGCCCGACCTGATCAGCGGCTTGCAGTCGAAAACCAAGGAATACTTGGAACAGGTTACCGGCATAGCGGTCAGCGAAGTGAAGGTTACCGTTGAAAATATAATCATGGATCAGGCTGTTTCCAGGTAGGCAATATACAAGCAGGTAAAAAGGGGTGAGTATCGATTGACCGAACTTAACTGGTGGACTTTAATCAGCAAGCACTGGGGCAAAATCCTGGGCGGTTTCCTCGGCCTGATCTTTGCCCTGTTGGTAATCAACTACGGATTTTGGGTAAGTATATTCGTCTTTCTCTGCATTGCTATCGGTTTATTTGTCGGATGGAGACTGGACGTTGGCCCGGGGATTAGCAGGTTACTGGAAAGATTTTTTGCGCCGAAGTAAATAATCTGGCGATCATGTTTTTCCCGCGACGGGAAAAGCTGTTCAGCTGATCATATCCAGTTTTTGGAGGTTTAAGCTTATTGTCCCGTCGTTTGGCAAGAGAGGCAGCATTTATCGCTCTTTTTCAGGTAGATATCGGCAAATGCCGAGCTGAACAAGCACTGAGGCGTACCAGGGAAGATTACAGCTTCGGAAATGAAGAAGAGCTTTTTATTGAGGATCTGGTAAAGGGGACCCTTGAAAAGCTCGAGCTACTTGACAGCATGATCGCCAAACACCTTGTGAAATGGGAGTTAAGCCGGCTCTCTGCAGTGGATCGCAACCTACTCCGGTTGGCCTTGTTTGAAATTCACTTTCGTCCCGATATCCCCTATGCAGTATCGATCAATGAAGCGCTGGAGCTGGCTAAAAAGTTCGGCAGCAGCAGCGAAGCGGTCGGTTTTATTAATGGTGTTTTGGACCATTCGGTAGGTGAAGTCCTTGAGCAGGGCAAGTGATCTGCTGTACCTCGGACTGGATACTTCTGCTTACACGACTGCACTGGCCCTGGTTGATCAAAACGAAAACTTAAGGTATGAGCGTAGGTTACCCCTGCCAGTCAGGCAGGGTGGACTGGGGTTGCGCCAGTCTGAAGCGGTTTTTGCCCATATTAATAATATGCCTGCCTTATGGGCGGATGGATTGGAACAGGTTAATGGGCTTAAACTGGCTGCTGTGTGCTTCTCTGATCGGCCGCGGCCGGTTGAAAAATCTTATATGCCTGTATTTAAAGTCAGCGAGGCCTTTGGTTTGTTTTTGGCACGGACCATCGGCCTTGATTATTTTTGCGCTTCGCACCAGGAAGGACATATAATGGCCGGATTCTGGTCGGCGGCGCTTGAAAGCGGTCGTTATCTTGTCCTGCATCTCTCCGGAGGAACAACAGAAATCCTGGCCGCAGAAGAATATGCACCAGGCAGGCTTAAGGTTGAGTTACAAGGCGGCAGTCAGGATCTTAATGCCGGGCAGTTTATAGATCGCCTGGGGCTCAAAATGAAATTGCCTTTTCCGGCAGGACCAGCCCTGGAAGCGCTTGCCCGTCAGGCAGATAATAATGTCCCTAAACTTCCCATTGCCGTTAAAGGCGGATTAATCAGTTTTTCCGGGCCGGCCAGTCAGGCCGAACGTTTACTGGATATAGAAATGAAAACGGAAAACCTGGCCCGGGCAATAGAAATGTGTATCGCCGATTCGCTAATTATTGCTGTGGAAAATTTGTGGACTAAAGATCGGGGTTATAAAGGGCTGCTTGCCGTTGGCGGGGTTGCTGCCAACAATTTTATTAGAGAAAGAATCAGCAATTTTTTTAGCGGAAACAAAATTTATTTCACCCGCCCCGAACATGCATCTGACAATGCGATTGGCCAGGCTGTAATCGCATCAAGACGAGCGCAGAATGGTTAAAATTAAGCGATTTGTTCTTTTGTCAGAAACTGAAAAGGAATTTAAATATGTGATGAAGAAGCTATACCAGCGGCGCTGATGCCGTCATTATCGATTAATTTGTGAAGAGAGAGGGTTAAATGGCCACGGTCCTATTTAGCAGCTGGAACGCAGAAATTATTGACAACCGAAACAAGTCTGCAGCAGAAAGAACAGAGCTGAAAGAACTTAACTTACCGGGGCAGCTTGAAAGTAAGGAGATTAAAGCATTTATCGGTTGGGCAGGTATGGTGATCACCGATTCCGGGGTCAATATTGTCGCCGCGCTGGCGGAGTATTATAAAAAAATGCAGAAAGAATCGTGCGGCCGCTGCGTTCCCTGTCGGGCCGGAAGCAAAGTGATAACCGATCGGCTCGATCAAATCCTAAGTGGCGAAGGAAGAACGGACGATCTTGATTTTCTGGAAGATATTGCTACGCTGATTCATGAAGGTTCTCTTTGTGAACTCGGCTTATCATCTCCGAAGCCCCTGCTCGATGCCCTTAAATATTTCAGGGAAGAGTTTATGGAATTAATTACCGATAATAATCATAAAACAAAGCATTCCCTTGAAAAAGTTGAATATCAGGCAATATTGACGGCACCCTGCCGTAATGGTTGCCCAGCGCATATAAATATTCCCGGTTACCTGGAATCGATCAAAGAAGGCAATTACGAGGAAGCCCTCGCTATCAACCGTGAGAAAACCCCCTTTGTCGGCACACTTGGACGGGTATGTGTGCACCCCTGTGAATCAAACTGCAACCGCCAGCCTGTAGATCAGGCTCTTTCGATCCGCCTGCTGAAAAGATTTGTGGCCGATTACGGGCTGAGAACCGGATCAGATCTGCAGCAGAAAAGACAGATAAAAATAAATCAAAAAAACCGGGTGGCCGTTATCGGCGCCGGTCCGGCGGGCATAAATGCTGCCTACCAGCTGGCTCAAAAAGGCTATGCGGTAACTATATTTGAAGCTTTACCGATACCGGGAGGGATGCTGGCGGTAGGAATACCGAGTTACAGACTGCCGAGGGCAATTTTGAACTATGAAATTGACCTGGTGCGTAAGCTGGGTGTTGAAATACTTTGCAATACAAGGGTTGGAGCCGAGATTACTATTGATCAACTCTGGAAAGACGGTTTTAAGGCAATCTTTATCGCCAGCGGATTGCATGAGAGCGCTACCATGGGCTGCGAAGGCGAGGATGAATGTTACTTAGGATTCATGCCCGGTGTGGAGTTCCTGCGCCGGATAAACTTAGGTGAAAAAATTGATCTGGGCGATACGCTATCGGTGATCGGAGGCGGGAATGTTGCTATGGATTGTGCCCGATCCGCCGTGCGCCTGGGAGTTAAAGAAGTCAACCTTATTTACCGCCGCACCCGGAACGAGATGCCGGCAAATGCTGCCGAAATTAAAGCCGCCGAGGAAGAAGGCATTAAATTCCACCTGCTGTCAAACCCGGTTTGTATTCTCGAAGAGAAAGGTTCGGTCAGCGGCATGGAATGTATCCGGATGGAACTGGGCGAACCTGATGCCAGCGGTAGGCGCAGACCTGTTCCGCTGGATGGTTCAGAATTTATTCTGCATGCCGATGCCGTGATTCCCGCCATCGGACAGGTTGCTGATTTCAGCTTTATTGGCGATCAGGATGCAATTGAGTTATCAAAATGGGGAACAATTGCAGCTAACGAAGCGACGATGGAGACTTCGGCTCCGGGAATTTTTGCCGGGGGTGATGCAGTTCTGGGAGCCAGAACGGTCATTGAGGCAATAGCGACGGCAAACCGGGCGGCTACGGCCATCGATGCCTATATTCGCAAGGGACAGGCTGCAGTCGGTTCAACTTTTTACTTTGAACGCTACCTGGAACAAACCGGGGTTTACAATGAAGCAATCATTCCGGAAATGATCGGCGGCCTGATCCGCAGGGAGGAAGATATCCTGCCTGTTGCTGAGCGGGCTGTTAGCTTTGATGAAGCAGACCTTGGATTCAGAGGGCCAATTACTGCTATTTCGGAGGCTGAACGCTGTGTCAAGTGTCTAAGGTTAGGCCTGGCTGTACTCGGCGAGGGGAGGGATGAACTTGGATAAAACAGTCTCTTTGTTGATTGACAATAAGCGCATTTTCGCTGATCAGGATGCGACAATTCTTGAAGCTGCACGGGCAAACGGGATTGAGATCCCGACCCTTTGTTTTCACCCCCGTCTTGCTGCTCTTGGGCACTGCCGGGTGTGCGTTGTTGAGGTAGAAGGCTTTAAGCGGCCGGTTACTTCATGCGATAACCCTGTCAGGGATGGGATGGTGGTCACAACGTCCAGCCCGAAACTGGATGCGATGAGAAAAGAAATAATTGAGCTTGCTTTGGCGACTCATCCCTACAAAGACTGCCTGACCTGCGTCAGAACGGGCAGCTGTGAACTTCAGGAAAAAGCCTATCACTGCCAGGTTGACCTTCCTGACCAGCTGGACCGCAGAATTCCTGAAAATAATCGATCCGCAGCTCTTGATCTTGTGAGAGATGAAGAAAAGTGTATTCTCTGCGGTCGTTGTGTTCAAATCTGCCGCACTGGGCCCGGACGATCGGTATACAGCATGATCGGCCGCGGTGTTAATACCAGGATTGTGCCCTGGAAGCATGGTCATGAAGTCACCTTGGAAGAAGCCGGCTGCATTTTTTGCGGCCAGTGTGTCGATGTCTGTCCTGTTGCTGCGCTAACTGAGCAAAGCAGGCCGGGTGGAGGACGTGAATGGGCACTTGCGGCCAAGCCTGGCATTTGCCTTGCCTGTTCGCTTAACTGTTATCTTGAAAGACAGGTTGACGGTAACCGTTTAATCAGAAACACGGTCCCGCGCGAGGGAGATAAAATTGGCTGGTTATGTATTAAAGGCAAATTTGCTGATGTAAGTGAAGCTGCCGATTACAGCACAGAAATTAGAATTAAAGGGACGGCTGTAGAACAGGGAATAATTAGCTACGATGAAGCGCTGAGCAAAACGGCAGCTGCTTTTGAGGCTATGATCAGCGATAATCGGGAACATTCGGCAATTGCGGTTATGGCTGATGGAGCGATCAGCTGCGAGGAAGCATATCTTCTTAACAGACTGGCTCATTCAGTATTCAAGACTCCCTATTTAAATTTTGGACTTGAACCAGCCTGGGTGGAGGCGTACATAAAAGCCGGCGGCATTGCCGGTTACGATCTGCCGGGTCCGACAATGAATGAGTTAAGCAAGGCAGCCTCTGTTCTGGTTATCGGCTCCGGGCTGGCCGAAAGCCATCCGGTGGCGGAGATGGTCTTACGGCAAGCGGGCCGTTTTGGCGATACAACCCTGTTGGGCATTGCCCGCAATGGGGAAAGCTTTCAGGGCTGGCAGGAAATTGACCTTGACTCAAACAACGCCGCTGCTGCCCAAATACTGCGGGACCTGCAAACTGCGATTGGGAAAAGCAACCTGACTGATGAAGATTTTAAAAGCGGTATCGATTCCGCTCTCCTGACTAAAGCGGCAAGACTGATGCTGCATCCTAAGAGTTACACCGTGGTTTGTCCGTCATATTTTTACAGTGCCGATTCTGACAGCATTGATGCCCTGTTATCATTTGCTTCTGCCGCCGGTCAGCTTACTGCTGGAGATAATCGCTTACTGCTTCTATCAGCCACTTGCAATGCTGCCGGCGTTTTAACCTTTGGCGGATCAGAAAAATATGGCCCCGGATTTAAGAGTCTCAATGGCAATGGCAGCGCAAGCAGGGAAGAAATAAAACTGGCTCTCAATGAAGGTAGAATCAAGGGCTTGCTTTATTTTGGTCAGCCGGGCAGGATTGATTTTTCCGGCAGCATATTTACTGCCGCGCTAACCACCTGCAGTCCGGAAAATGAAACATCCTATGACATATTGTTTCCCGCCCCTCCGGCTGCAGCAAGGGAAGGTCTCTTCATTAACGCTTCCAATCAGATCCGCCTGAATAGGACAGCAGTTGAATCTGCTGCTGATTTAACGGAAGGCTGGAAGCTGATCTGTGATTTGGCCCGATCACTTGGTACACGGTGGAGGTATAAAAGTCTGGAGGACGTCCGGGAGGAGATGAAAAGCCTGAGGCCCGGCAGTTAATCGTATTGCCGGCGGCTGAATATAATCTTGATGCTCAACAACAATAAAATAATCAGGGTTTCTGAACTTAACCGCTATATAAAAAACTTAATTGGCGGCGATCCAAACCTGCAGGATATCAGGATCGGCGGAGAGCTGTCCAATTTTAAGCATCACCGTTCGGGCCATATGTATTTTACGATAAAAGACGGCGCTTCTTCACTGCGCTGTGTTTTTTTCCACCGGGAAAATAGGCGTTGCCTGTTTACACCGACAGATGGAATGGAGCTGGTACTCACAGGCCACATTTCAGTTTATGAACCGGATGGTGTTTATCAGCTTTATGTCAGGGAGATGGAACCAGCCGGAGTCGGTTCTCTTTATCTGGCTTTCGAACAACTAAAAACAAAACTCGCGGCAGAAGGGTTGTTCGATGAGAAAAACAAAAAGAAGATACCATTGCTGCCCCGTAAAATTGCCCTGGTGACCTCTGCAACCGGTGCAGCCTTGCAGGATATGCTTTCAGTATTTAAATACAGGTTTCCAGCGTTGGAGATACTTGTGGTTGAGAGCCTGGTTCAGGGAGCGGGAGGAGCTGCCGATCTGGTCAGGTCCCTGGAAATCCTGAACGCAAGGAAGGATTCCGATCTAATCATTTTAGCCCGCGGTGGCGGTTCCATAGAAGATCTCTGGCCTTTTAATGAAGAATCGCTGGCCAGGGCTATCTATCGTTCAAAGATCCCGGTAATTTCGGCAGTCGGCCACGAAACGGATTTTACAATCGCGGACTTTGTAGCTGATAAGAGGGCACCAACACCGACAGCAGCGGCACAAATGGCTGTTCCAGATCTGGAGGATCTGCTGCAGGAACTGGGGCAGCTTCGGCACAGGGCTGCAACAGCATTACTAAGCAGGTTGCAGCGCGATAAGCAAAAGCTGGATCAGGTTACCGGTGAACGCTTTTTTATGGCCCCGGTGCGGCGGGTTGCTTTAGCATATGATAAAGTTGAACTTCTTTATAAAATGCTGAAAAAGGAAATCGGGAGAGTTCTGCAGCTTAAAAATTTAACTTTGACAGCAAAGATCGATCAACTGGACAGTTTTAGCCCGCTTAAGATCATGAACAGAGGTTACAGCTATTGCCGTGACGATCAGGGCCGCATTATCCGCTCAGTAAAGGATTTGAAGGTTGGCAGGTCATTGCAACTCACTTTTGCAGATGGACGGGCTTACTGCCGCACCGAAAAGATCGAGGAGGGTATAACTTTTGAAGGATAAAACAACTGACTATAAACTTGAAAAGCTTAGTTACGAGGAAGCCATGAGCAAACTGGAAGAGATTGTTGCCAGGCTCGAAAACTCCGATATTATGCTGGAAGAGTCTCTTTCTGCCTTTCAGGAAGGTATTGCCCTATCCCGGTATTGCCGGAAAAAACTGTCCGAAATTGAATTTAAAGTTGAATACCTGTTGAAAGAAGAACAGCAGTCGCTGCAAGATCAGAATTGCGAGAATGAAGATGAAGCAGGAGAACCGCTATTCTAATGCCTGAAATTGATAGTTTTCTCGTTGAAAAAAAAGAACTGGTTGATCAGGCGCTGCTGGATTGTCTGTCGCTGGCCGGCTCCTCAAAAGTTGGCGATGCCATGCGCTATAGCATCAGAGCAGGGGGCAAAAGGCTAAGACCAATTCTCTGTCTTGCAACAGCTTCAATTTTCGGGACCTCGGCAAAAGAGATTATGGATGTAGCCTGTTCTTTGGAACTGGTTCATACCTATTCACTGATTCATGATGATTTACCGGCCATGGATGACAGCGATTTAAGAAGAGGCAAACCATCCTGTCATGTCGTTTTTGGTGAATCTGTAGCTGTTTTGGCCGGTGATGCTTTACTGACTCTTGCTTTCGAAATGCTTGCCAGGTACGGCTTACAGAAAAGCCGTTCTAAACAGGCGGTGCAAATAGCGATGGAGCTAGCCGGGGCGGCAGGATTAAAGGGAATGATTGGTGGCCAGGAGCTTGATCTTGATGCAGAGGGAAAAGATTTAAGCCTGCCTGAGCTTGAAAGAGTCGCTGCCTTGAAAACGGGTGCCTTAATTACTGCTTCGGTCAGGTGCGGAGCGATAGCGGCTGGAGCAGGGGAAGATGAACTTAAAGCTTTGAGCAGTTATGCCGGCGCAATCGGTAAGGCCTTTCAGATCGTTGACGATCTGCTGGATAAGACTGGAACAACTGCCGAGTTAGGGAAACCGGTGAATGCCGATCAGGTAAGATCTAAGGCGACGTTGCCAGCTCTGGTTGGAGCGGAGGTTGCGCAGGCCAGGGTGGAAGAGCTCTATAGGCAGGCGGTGAGTGTGCTGGATAAAATTAATTTTGATACCGGCCTTTTATCCGTTCTTGCCTACAAGTTAGTCTACAGAAAAAGTTAATAAAGGAGGCGGAAAATGTAATGAAAATGGCAGAAAAAAGCAGTGCCCACTTTATCGATGTTTTAGCTTCAAAGGCCCCCGTTCCCGGTGGAGGTGGCGCGGCTGCCATGGGCGGGGCAATCGGCATGGCCTTGTCGAACATGGTTGGCAATTTAACAGTTGGTAAGAAAAAATATGCCGATGTTGAAGCGGAAGTCAAAACACTTTTAGCTGAAGGCAGCGCCATTATTGAGGCCCTTAAGGATCTGGTCGACAAAGACGCTGAGGTTTTCGAACCTTTGTCAAAAGCCTACGGTTTGCCGAAAGAAACACCGGAAGAGGCGGCCTACAAAGCGCAAGTGATGGAAGAATGTTCTATCGAAGCCTGTTCGGTTCCGCTTGAAATCATGCGCAAAGCTCATGCCGGAATCAAAATACATGAACGTATGGGGCAGATTGGGTCACGGCTGGCCATATCAGATGTCGGCTGCGGGGTTGTCTTTTTAAAGGCTGCTTTGATCAGCGGTCAGCTAAATGTAATGATTAATCTTGGCGCAATCAAGAATGAAAAGTTCCTGACCGATACCAGGGCTGAGGTAAAGCATCTTGTTGAAGAAGGATGCCTGATTGCCGATCAAACTTTAGCGGCAGTCATGGACAAGTTGTCGTAGATTAAACAGCAGAGATAGCCGAAGGAGTGACTCTTTAACTCCTGAAATTGACGCTCAAAGACCGGTTTGCTATAATTACCGCGGTTTAAGCGTTGTTGCATAATCATTAATATAAAGCTGAAAGGGGTATTAAAAGTGACAAAAGTTATTGATTGCGTAGCCATCGGCGAAGAGCTGATGAAGGAAATCGTCAAGGAAACAGAAGTTCTAAAAGCAAAAGGCATCACCCCCGGTATTGCCACCCTACTGGTTGGCGACGACTTTGGAGCCAACATGTACAGGGGGCAGGTTGAAAAATTCTGCGAAGAAGCCGGTTTCAACTATGTGAATGAAAATCCTGCCGCCGATGTTAGCGAAGAGCAGGTGATCGAGATTGTTAAAAAGCTGAATGCCGATCCGGCAGTCAGCGGCATTTTGCCTTTGCGCCCGTTTCCGGAGCAGATCTCGGACAGCGCAGTTATTAATTCAATTGATGTAAACAAGGACATTGACTGCTTCCATCCATTTAACATGGGTAAATTAGCGCTGGGTGAAGTAACATTTCCACCGGCAACTCCGGCCGCGGTGATTGAGATCCTTGAACGTTATGCCCGTGAAGAAGGAATTGATCCGAAGGATTTCTTTGAAGGAGCGGAAATAGTTGTAGTCGGACACTCTAACATCGTCGGCAAGCCCGCAGCTTATCTTTCAGTAAACCGTAATGCTACAGTAACAGTTTCTCATGTTTTTACCAGCATGAAAGGCAACCTGGCTAAACATACCACCGGAGCCGATATCCTAATTGTTGCCGCCGGCAAGGCTGATCTGATCGGGCCGGATCTGGTTAAGGATGGTGCGATTGTTGTCGATGTTGGCATTAACCGGGTTAAAGTTCTGGATGAAAAAGGTGAGCCGGTTTTAAATGAAAAAGGTAAAGCAAAAACAAAAACAGTTGGCGATGTATCTTTTGATGCTGTAAAAGATAAAACCAAAGCCATTACTCCGGTTCCCGGTGGCGTAGGATCGGTAACCAACCGCATGCTGATGAAGAACGCTTTAAAAGCCTGTAAGATGGCTAACGGAATGCTCTAAGCGGACAAGCGCTTGCTGCTGTTGCTCAATTGAGATTGGCAACTGCTTGTGCTATAATTGTTTTTGAACATGAACATAAGTGGTGCAGTATTCTAGTTGGTGTCCCTCTCCGAAAACGGGCCTAAAAATCCGTTAAGGGCACATCGATGAAGTTCCTGGTGGTGGCTGCCGACGCCCAGTCGGGAGCTGCTGCTGGGAGTTAAGAAGGACGGGGCGATCTGCAATGGCATGTGGGCGTTGACCCTGCCTTCGCGGAGACCCAGTGTCGGTGGCCGGAGTTGAAAAGCGACAGTTACTGCCTGGGTAAGAACCTGTATGCGGTCAAAAGCTGTGTGCAGCGTAGCCTGCCTTGAGTGGAACGGGTGGAGGGAGGAGCAGTAGCTCCTTAAACCCCTTCTGCAAAAGAGGCTAGGGGAAATCAGGCACCAGTGAGGAAATCTTCTAGACTGCTCTCGAAAGAGAAGTATTTCAGGGATTAAAGTGTGAGCTAAGTGGTAATCCAGCTCTGCTGATGGCGACACGGCAGGGACAGTCTTAAAAGGGAACTGCCTGTTCGGTAACGACAGGTGATTGTCCGGGAAATCCTGCTGGACCTAAGCCGCAAAGTTTACCTGAATTACTACCACTTATGTTTTATTGTACGACACAAGGTGATGAAGTTTGTCTTTTAACGATAAGAAACGCCGCAGAGCAAGATGGATACTGGTCACAGTAATCTGGACTTTTATTCTGGCCATCATATTTGGTTTTATCGCCCATTACACATTAAGCGAAATTAAATCGCTTTTCCTCGCTTTCTTAATTTTGCTGGTAGTTATTCTTATCGGCATTACTTTTGATCTGATTGGCACGGCGGCAGCTGCTGCCCAGATTGCTCCGCTAAACGCTAAGGCAGCTCGCCGGGTTGCCGGGGCGAAAAAAGGAGTATATCTGGTTAAGAATGCCGAACAGGTGGCTAATTTCTGTAACGATGTCATTGGTGATATAAGCGGAATCATTAGCGGCACGATAGCAGCTCTAATCGTTTACAGACTGGTGGCCATTTTTTCATCCCACCAGGCTGAATTTTTTCTCGGGATCCTGCTCGCAGCTTTTGTTGCCGCTATCACGGTAGGCGGTAAAGCAATGGGCAAGACTCTGGCCATTAAATACTCCACCGAGGTCATGTTAATGACCGGACTGATTATAACCAGAATTGAAAACCCTTTCGGGTGGCGTAAGAATAACAGTAATACTAATGAGGGCTAACGTTTATGAGCACAATCATTGACAACCTTAAGTTGCCGGAAGATTTAAAAACTCTCAGTATCAACCAACTCGAAGAAGTGGCTGCTGCAATCAGGGATTACATGGTCAGAACAGTTGCTGATAACGGAGGACATCTGGCAGCCAGCCTGGGAGTGGTTGAGTTGGCGGTTGCGCTGCATAGTTTTTATGAAAGCCCCCATGACAAGATTATATGGGATGTGGGGCATCAGAGTTACCCTCATAAACTGCTCACCGGACGTTGGGACAGTTTTGCCACCTTACGCAAGCAGGGAGGATTATGCGGGTTTCCGAAACCGGCGGAAAGCGAACATGATCCTTTTGTGACAGGACACAGCAGCACATCCATATCGGCTGCGCTCGGCTTGGCCCTGGCCCGCGATTATCGAAACGAAAATTACCGCGTTGTAGCGGTGATCGGCGATGGTGCGCTGACCGGAGGGATGGCTTTTGAAGCCCTGAATCATGCCGGACATATCAAAGCTAAAGTAACGGTTATATTAAACGACAACAAGATGTCAATCGGTTCAAACGTGGGCAGCATGTCAGCATACCTGGGACGTATCCGTTCCGATCCAAAATATTCAAGGCTTAAAAATGATTTTGAAACTTTTGTCAACCGGGTACCTCATGTTGGTAAACGAGTTGTCGAAGCGGCTGAAAGGCTGAAAGGCGGATTAAAATATTTAATCATGCCGGGCATGATCTTTGAAGAACTCGGTTTTACCTATTTCGGACCGGTAGATGGACACGATCTAAGCTCAATTAGAAACATTTTAAAGCAGGCCGATAAGATGAGCGGCCCCGTATTGGTCCATGTCGTAACCGAAAAAGGTAAGGGTTACCATTTCGCGGAGATAAAGCCTGAAATGTTTCATGGAATCGGCCCATTTGATATGAGCAACGGCACCCTGCTCAAGAAAAAGAAAACCCTGACTTATACTGATTATTTCGGACAAACCATGCTTCAGATGGCCAAAGAGAACTCAAAGATAGTTGCCATTACTGCAGCAATGACCGCCGGTACCGGGCTAAAGAAATTCAGCAAACTTTTTCCGGATCGATTTTATGATGTGGGAATCGCCGAACAGCATGCAGTAACGATGGCTTCAGCCCTGGCTGCCGGCGGGATGCGACCGGTATTTGCCGTTTACAGTACTTTTCTGCAAAGGGCCTATGATCAGCTTCTTCATGACACTTGTCTGCAAAACCTGCCGGTAGTGTTTGCCGTTGATCGGGCCGGAATTGTTGGCGAAGATGGCGAAACCCACCAGGGTCTTTTTGATCTAACTTACATGCGCAGTATTCCGAACATGAATATTCTGGCTCCGGCCAATGAAATTGAACTGCAGAATATGTTCTATACAGCTTTGAAGAGTGAAATAGGACCTACGGCCATCCGCTACCCCCGTGACAAAGTTACAGGGATGGAAGAAGCACCACTTATTCTATTGGACTGGGGTAAGGGCGAGCTCTGCCGGGAAGGCGATGACCTGCTGATTATCTCAGCGGGGACAGTGCTCTCCGCTGTACTTGATGCGTCTGAGAAACTCTACTGGCAGGGTTTAAAGACTGCAGTGATCAATGCCCGGTTTGTTAAACCTCTCGACGATGACTTGATTATCAAGTGGGCCCGGCAGTGTGGAAAAGTTATGACGGTTGAAGAAAATATCCTGAATGGCGGATTCGGCAGCGGAGTTGTTGATTTATTGGGAAAAAACGGCATTTTTATCCCGGTTAAACGCTTAGGGATCGATGACCAGTTTGTATCCCAGGGGAGCAGAGCGCAAATGCTGGCCTGTCATGGGCTTGACGCGGAAGGGATTTTTAATGCTGCCCTCGATTTCATTGGTGTAAAGGCTATTAAGGGTGTGAATTGAAAAAGAAAGAGAAAAACCGACTCGATCTTGTAATGCTGGAGAAAACCCCCGGTTTAAGCCGCAACAAGGCACAGGCTTTAATTATGGCTGGGAAGGTTTGTGTTAACGGCATCCGTGCCGATAAACCCGGTTCACTAATAGATGTCGACGCAGAGGTAACGATAATCGAATCCGCTAATCCCTATGCGAGCCGGGGAGGTTTAAAGCTGGAAGGCGCCCTCCTGCAGTTTGGACTGGATGTAAAAGGGCTTACAGTTCTTGATGTGGGGGCGTCAACCGGCGGATTTACTGATTGCCTGCTGAAAATGGGCGCCTCACAGGTTATTGCCCTTGATGTTGGTTATGGGCAACTTGACCTGAAGCTCCGCAATGATCAAAGAGTTATGGTTATGGAACGTTTCAACATCCGCAACCTTAAACCTGATGATCTGGCTGGAGCACCGGATCTGGCTGTTGTGGATGTATCGTTTATATCCCTGAAGCTGGTTATACCTGTATTGTTTAATTGTGCTGTTCCAGGTTTGGTTGCCCTGGTAAAACCGCAGTTTGAAGTGGGAAAGTCCGATGCCGGTCGGGGCCGGGGTGTTATTCGAGATCCGCTGCTGCACCGGCAGGTGTTAAATGAGATAATCAGCGCATCTCGTCAGACAGGTTATTATTGCCGTGATCTAACTTTTTCAAAGTATCCTGGTCCTAAAGGAAATATAGAATACTTTATCCGGCTTGACATGGATTCCTCAATCTTACCTGAAATTCAAGAACAAAAAGCGCTCGTTGACAGAATTGTTTCAGAAGCCCATCAAAATCTAAAAGTTCACTAAGACCCTTGACTAGAAGGATTACGCAAGCCGGCGAAGAATAGGTGCAAAGTTTAAAGTACTGATTAACAGGAGGTTGCCATGAAGACGATTGGACTAATCCCCAATTGGCGCAAGAAGAATGCCAGCCTCGTGGTGGAGAAGATTAATGATTTTTTCTCGCAGCGCCACATTAATCTCCATATAGCCGATTCCAGGCAGGCGGATTTTTACAGCGAAGCATCGCTTGCCGATCAACTGGATAACTGGAAAGCTAATCTGGCGTTGATTATTGTGGTTGGCGGGGACGGGACTATCTTAAGAGTAGCCCGGGATTTAGCCTGTTGGAACCTGCCGGTACTGGGAATCAATCTTGGGCAAAAGGGCTTTCTGGCTGAAATCGAAGTTGAGCAGATGGAACGTTTCCTCCAGTATATTGCCACAGAACAGTACACCTATAATAACAGGATGATGCTGGACATCAGTCTCAGGCGTGGTGCGGAAGAGATTGCAGCTTATTTGGCCCTTAATGACATTGTTGTTTCAAGGGGACCTTTTTCTCGGATCATCGAAGTAGAATCATACGTTAATGACGATTTCATGGAAAGTTATTCCGGTGATGGCGTAATCGTTTCGACCCCCACCGGTTCAACGGGATATTCTCTTTCAGCAGGTGGGCCGATCGTCAATCCGACGATGCAACTATTTGTTGTCACGCCGATTTGCCCGCACAGTCTTTATAACCGTTCAGTCTTAATCAGCTGTGATGACCTAATCAGACTGCAGATTGACTCTCGTCAGGTAGATGTAATGCTGACTGTGGATGGACAGGTTCGCCATACCCTTGAAGACGAGGATCAGATCCTGATCCGGCGTTCTCAGCAGACGGTTAAATTGGTATCATTCCAGGATTATACTTTCTACCGTATGTTACATCAGAAACTAAAAGCCTGATCTGAGGGAGGTTGATGAATGCTTCTTGAACTAAATGTATCTAATTACGCATTAATTGACGACCTTAAAATATCCTTCAGCCCCGGATTAAATGTTCTTAGTGGGGAGACCGGAGCGGGAAAGTCGATCATCATCGGCGCTATTAATCTGCTGCTGGGCGAACGGGCTACAACAGAACAGATCAGACAGGGCAGTGACCTGACTATTGTTGAAGGGATCATCAGAACTGAACCAGGACTGACTGAAATTATCAATACAATGCTGGAAAATGCAGGCATAAGCTGTGAAGATGAACTCTTCCTGGCCAGGGAAGTCAGTCGCAATGGCCGCAGCATCGCAAGAGTAAATGGCCGGGCGGTTCCGGTATCTTTTCTCAAAGAAATCGGTCAGGTTTTGATTGATTTGCATGGCCAGCACCAGCATCAGTCACTCTTGCGCCAGGATCAACATATCGATCTGCTCGATGCATTTGGAGGAGCGGAGGTTATGCTATCTCGCAAGAAGATTCAAGATTTATGGCGCAGAAGACTGGAGCTGAAGAAAGAACTGTCAGGGTTCGGTGAAGACAGCGCAGAACGGGAAAGGCGAATAGATCTTTACTCTTACCAGGTCAGGGAAATTAGTGAGGCGCAGCTCCAGTTGGGTGAAGATGAGCAGCTGGCTGAACGGGAAAAAGTATTGGCCAACTCAGAAAGGTTGTGCACCTCTATTTCCCGGATTTACGGCGAATTATACAGTGGCGAAGAAGATGGTCTGGAACCGTCGGTAATCGATCGCCTGGGACGTTTGAACTCCCTTCTCGCTGAATCGGCATCAATTGACCGCAGTCTTGAGCCTCTCTTGGACCTGCTTTCAGCTGCTTGCGCCCAACTCGATGAAGTAGCCCACGAATTAAGGAATTATCAAGCCAAATTTGAATTTGATCCTACCGCACTGCTCACTATTCAGGAAAGACAAAATCTGATTAATAACCTAAAACGCAAGTACGGCGGCAGCATCGAGGCTATCCTTGAATTCGCCGAACAGGCGCAAAGCGATAAGGAACGATTAGAAAACAGTGAAGCGATGGTAGAAAAGATTGAAGGCGAACTTGAGGCTCTGGCCGCAGAGCTTAATGCTGAAAGCGCTGAGCTGAGCCGTCTGAGGCATGAAAGCGCTTCTGAACTTGAGCATTTAATTGAAGAAAGTCTCCAGGAGCTGGCTCTGCCTAATGCCCGCTTCGCTGTTCAAATTGATCAAAAAGCAGAAGTTACTCAGCTCGGAATCGATTCGGTTGAGTTTCTCTTCTCAGCCAACCGGGGGGAGGAGGTAAAACCCCTGGCAAAAATTATTTCCGGTGGAGAGGTGGCCAGAGTGATGCTGGCCCTCAAAACGGCCCTGGCGCACCAGGATCTGATTCCAATCCTCATCTTTGATGAAGTGGATTCCGGAATCGGCGGAGCTACAATCCAGGCAGTCGCTGAAAAATTGGCAAATTTAGCCAGGCATCATCAGGTTATGTGCGTGACGCACAGCCCGCAAATTGCCTCAATGGCCGATTCTCACATCCGGCTCTATAAAGAAGTGAGCGGGGAGAGGACATTGACAAGATCGACTCTCTTAACTATTGAAGAAAAACGCCTGGAACTGGCAAGGATGCTGGACGGAGCCAGTATTGATCAGGTCAGCCTTCAACATGTTGAAAAAATGATCCAGCGGGCGGCCGAGTTTAAAAAGAAGAAGCCATAAGAAAAATTAAGTATTTTAAGCCTGAGGAAACAAGAAGCTGTTTCAAAAATGGGAGGGTTATCCAATCAACGAGCATCTGAAAGAAGAAACAATCTCCTCAAACTATATCTACAGGGGAAGAATTATTAACGTTAGGCTGGATCAGGTTAAGGTGAGAGGTAAATACGAAGCTTCACGTGAAATTGTCGAACATCCTGGCGCGGTAGCGATTCTGGCGATCAACGGCCGGGAAGAGGTTATGCTTGTGAAACAGCATCGTCAACCTTTCAATGAGGTGCTGCTTGAAATTCCGGCCGGCAAGCTGGAACCGGGAGAAGAACCGCTCGTCTGCGCCAAGCGGGAGCTGTTGGAGGAAACGGGAGTTGAGGCTAATACCTGGAAAGATATGGGGTATTTCTACCCGTCTCCCGGATTTTGTAACGAAGTTATTTACCTCTTTTTTGCTCTCAATCTGACAGCTGCCAAATCACCCGGAAGCGATCCGGATGAAAATATTGATGTTATGTCTGTTCCTCTTCAAGAAGTATTGACGATGATGGAAAAAGGCGAAATAAAAGATGGAAAGACATTAATTGCCCTGCAAAAGCTCTGCCTGACAAAAAAACCCACCTGATACTATATTGATAATATTTTAAAATGATCTTCTGTTGTAGCAGGTATATGAATCCCAACCGTTGAATATTACAATACTTATTACCAGTGAGGACCTCGTGCTATATGCAAAGGCAAATCAATAACTACACTACCTATCTCGCCGTAGAGAAAGGCCTGTCAAAGAATACGCTTGAATCATACCGGCGGGATCTTGAGAAATTCATTGCCTTCATGAACAAGCATCAGATCAGCAAACCGGAAGCTGTTGATCGGGATGCTTTAAATATGTTTATTGCCGATCTGAAAAAAAATGGCCGGGCAACCTCGACGATATCCCGTTGCATTGCATCAATCCGCTCCTTCTTCAATTACCTGCTGCAGGAAGGGTTAATTGAGAAAAACCCCACATTAGAGCTTGAATCACCGAAGATTGAAAAGAAACTGCCCAGAGTGCTGACAACCGGAGAGGTTGACCGGTTGTTGGCTCAGCCTGTGCCGGGTGAAAATAACGGTTTGCGGGATAAAGCGATGCTGGAACTTTTATATGCTTCAGGGATCAGGGTTTCGGAGCTGGTATCGCTTGACGTAAGCGATTTTGATCCGGGAGTGGGATTCCTGCGCTGTACGGGTAAAGGCATGAAGGAACGGATTGTTCCGATCGGTTCTTTGGCGATCAACTATGTCAGTGAGTATATGGGCCTAACAAGACCCAGGTTGCTTAAAACAAATGGGGAAACAGCACTTTTTGTCAATCAGCACGGCAACCGGATGACCCGGCAGGGATTCTGGAAGATCCTGAAAAAGTATGCCCGGAAATCTAATATCCAGGGCGAAATAACCCCTCACACCCTGCGCCATTCTTTTGCCACTCACCTGTTGGAAAATGGCGCTGACTTACGCTCAGTCCAGGAAATGCTGGGCCATTCAGATATTTCAACTACCCAAATTTACACCCAGATTACACGAAGAAAGATCAGAGAGGTCTATGATAAAACCCATCCGCGAGCTTAATTTGAAAACGCGCAGGGTTATCGTAGTTGTATTGGACGGAGCCGGAGCCGGTTTTCTGCCTGATGCTGATCAATACGGTGATCAGGGCGCAAATACATTATTTCACGTCCTCGAAAAGCATAAACCTCTCAAACTTGATAATCTTTACAGCCTTGGTTTGAGTTCGATTCTCGGAATAGAGCCGGTAAAAAACCGCAGCTTGCTGCCCGGTTGTCTTTACGGCCGGATGAAACCTCAGGCGCCGGGAAAAGATACTACCAGCGGGCACTGGGAGCTTGCCGGCCTGGTTATCGACCGGCCCTTTCCTGTCTACCCTCATGGATTCCCTGATCAGGTAATTGCTTTATTTCAACAGGCAATCGGTCGTAAAATATTGGGCAACATCGCAGCTTCAGGAACAGAAATTATTAAAGTACTGGGTGATGAACATTTGAAAACCGGGTTTCCAATAGTTTACACCTCAGCTGACTCGGTTTTTCAGATCGCCGCTCATGATCAGATTGCTCCCAAGGAACTGCTTTACGAATGGTGTGAAAAAGCGCGGGCCATTCTAACCGGGGAACATGCAGTCGGCCGGGTCATTGCCCGACCGTTCAGCGGCCAAAGCGGCCAGTTTGCCCGAACTCCCGGCCGGCGAGATTTTTCTTTGCCCCCTCCTGGTAAGACCCTGCTTGATCTGGTCAAAAAGTCAAATCAAGCTGTAGCGGTGGTTGGAAAAGTCTCAGATATATTTGCTCATCGTGGAGTGACTATGAAACGACCTGGCGGAGATAACCAGTCGACAGAAAAGGATTTGCTTTACCTGATTAAGCACTGCAAGGATGGCTTACTCTGGGCCACTTTTGGCGATTTCGATACCATTTACGGGCATCGCAACGACAGTGCCGGTTTTGCCGCTGCGCTTGAGGACTTTGATCACAGCTTAAAGATAATGCTTGATCTGCTGGGAAAAGAAGATCTACTTTTTATTACAGCTGATCATGGCTGTGATCCCACATTTCCCACGACTGATCATACACGAGAATTTGTGCCTCTAATGATTTGGAATCCGGAGTTTAGCTTCAAGTTGGAAAAACAGAATTTAGGGATCAGGAACAGTTACGCCGATCTGGCTGCAACAGCTGCGGATTGGCTTCAGGTTACTCCGCCGCCCTTCGGTACTTCTATCTCCTGGAGATTATAACAGTTCATGAGCAAGCAGATCGATCTGGATAAAATGCTCGGGAAGATGCTTTCTCCCGAGGTAAACAGAATCTTAGGGGAAGCGGGAATGCTGGCCGCGGAAAATAACCATGCGCTCTACCTGGTGGGTGGGACTGTCAGGGACCTCCTGCTGGGTTACCCTCTTGATCAGGACTTTGATCTGGTCATTGAAGGGAATGCCTGCCACTTTGGTGCTTTGCTGCAAGCCCGCATTGGCGGCCGTTTAACAGTCTTTAACCGTTACATGACGGCGACCCTTAAACTAACAAATAATATAAGATTGGACTTGGTAACGGCCAGGCGGGAAAGCTATCCGAGACCGGCTGCCAGGCCAATGGTTGAAGCTTCTGATTTAAAAGACGATCTATATCGCCGGGATTTTACAATAAACGCCATCGCTTGTTCCCTGCAGCCCGGAAAAAAAACAGGGCTGATCTATGATTATTATCACGGGATAAATGATTTAGAGCAGAAAATGATCAGGGTATTTCACCCGTTTAGCTTTATGGATGATCCGTTACGAATAATCAGGGCTGCTCGTTTTGAGCAACGCTATGAATTTAGCCTGGAAGATAGAACAAAAACCTATCTCAAGGAAGCGGTTGCCGGAAAAGTGATTTCACTGGTCAGCAGACAACGCCTTCAAGGTGAAATGAAAAAAATTGAACAGGAACCTGATCCGCAAAAAGTTCTGATCAGGTTAGAAGAATATGGTTTGAAACTGTAATTTAAGAAATTTTGCCGGATAATCTATAAATTTAAATAAACGTTAACGAAGGTTTGTTTGGAATCTTCAGGGTGGTCTGATATAATTAAAAAGTTATCAATTTGCGCTTTAACTGTGCTCACGTAAGAGGAGGAAAGCAGATGCTGGGATTGGATCCCGTTGTTATAGCTTTACGTATTCCCGCTCTATTAATTGCTATTACCATTCACGAATTTGCCCATGCCCGCATGGCTTACCACTTTGGAGACTCAACAGCAAAAATGCAGGGCCGGATGAATCTGAATCCCATCAGTCACCTCGATCCGATTGGCACAATCATGATTTTGCTGGTCGGTTTTGGCTGGGCCAAGCCGGTACCGATCAATCCTTACAATTTTAATCAATACCGGCGTGGACTGCGCTGGGTTTCTTTTGCCGGCCCGATGGTGAATTTCATCCTCGGATTTTTCAGCCTGCTGCTATTTACCATTTTATTTAACAGCGGTCTGACCGGCGGATTATTAATGCGTTTTATACTGGTCCTGACGCAGCTAAACATTTTGCTTGGCATATTTAACCTGATTCCCATACCACCTCTGGACGGTTCAAAAATCCTGATGTCAGTACTGCCGGATTCCTACCTGGGGTACTACCGGACAATTGAACAATATGCGCCGCTGATTCTCTTAGGCTTGATCATTACCAGGGTGCTTGGCGTAATAATTTTCCCCCTTTATAACCTGATTTTAAATCTATTTTCAACAATTATCGGCTTGATACCGGGACTTTAAACCAGTAACGCTGTTTGAACCGTTGATCAGCCGTCGGAAGAGGAGCGCAAGTGATGGAAAAGAAAAAAGTATTCTCAGGAATCCAGGCAACCGGCCATCTTCACCTTGGTAATTATTTAGGAGCAATCCGCAATTGGAAAGAAATGCAGGAAAAATATGACAATTATTACTGTGTCGTTGATCTGCACACTATTACCGTTCCTCAGGATCCGGTCGAACTGAAAGCCAATATCCGTGAAGTAGCTGGCCTGTTGATTGCTGCCGGTTTGGATGAACAACATTCAGTGGTGTTCATCCAGTCAAAAGTCAGGGCTCACTCGGAGTTGGCCTGGATTCTAAACTGTGTCACTCCGATGGGTTGGCTTCACCGTATGACCCAGTTTAAGGAAAAATCGCAAAAACAGAAAGAAGAGGTCAGTGTTGGCCTTTTTGATTACCCTGTGTTGCAGGCCGCGGATATTCTGCTCTATGATGCCCACCTGGTCCCCGTTGGAGAAGATCAGAAACAACATGTGGAACTCTGCCGTGATATTGCTCAACGTTTCAACTATCGTTACGGAGAGGTATTCGTTTTACCCGACGCTTACATCCCAAAGGTGGGAGGGCGGGTGATGGGGTTAAGCAACCCGGAAAAGAAAATGAGTAAAAGCGAAGAGAAAAAAGATGACTCGATATTTCTGCTCGATTCACCGGACGAAATACGAGCGAAGATCAAAAGAGCTACAACAGATTCGCTACGCGAAATAAAATTTGATGAGAACAGGCCGGGAGTTAATAATCTTTTAACCATCTACCAGCTGTTAACCAATGAAAAACAGGGCGAAATTGAAGCCCGTTTTGAAGGTAAAAGCTATAAAGATCTGAAAGAAGGGCTGGCAGAGGTGGTAATCGAAAGTTTAAAGCCTCTCCAGCAAAAATATGCTGAGTTTACTGATGATCATGACTATCTCGACCAGCTTTTAAATCGAGGCGCGGAGAGAGCAGAAGCTCAGGCTGAAAGAAAACTGCGTCAGGTTGCAGAAGCGATCGGTTTGCGCTAGATAATCAGACAGGCAGGGTTGGGAATTTGATTCCGGAGCAGGTTGAGTACAAAATAAAACTCCCTACGTTCGAAGGCCCTTTTGATCTTCTTTTTCACCTGATCAAAAAAGCGGAAGTCGACATCTGGTCTATCTCTATTGCTGATATTACCGACCAATATCTTGCGTACCTGCAGTCAATGAAAGAACTGAACCTGGATATAGCCAGTGAGTTCCTGGTGATGGCGGCTACCCTGCTGCGTTTAAAATCAAAGCTGCTGCTGCCGAGGCCGGGGTCTGATGGCGAACAGGAAGAAGATGATCAGCTTTTTGAAATACACAGCGCCGAAGAGCTTTTCCAAAGACTTGAAGAATACCGGTTTTTTAAAGAGATTGCCCGTCAGCTTCAGCAGTTTGAAGAAGAACAGCAAAAAATATATTTACGCTCTACAGGCGGGCAGAAAGTTATGGTTTTTACCCAGCAGGACTCGGTCTATACAATTTGGGAAGGCGCAAATCATCTTAGTGACATTATGAACCGCTTTGCTGAGCTCACCAGGGCAGATCAATATACTCCTGTATTTAACGCTGTAGAAGATTTTATCGTAGCTGATAAAGCCAGTTATATCGAGCAGATTCTTTCAGGCAGCAAGAAACCATTGCCGCTTGAACACTTCGTTACGGGAAACGGCTTATGGGAAGTGATTATCACTTTTATTGCCCTCCTTGAAATGGCCCGTCAAAAAAAAATATTATTGTTGCAGGAAAAGCTTTTTGGCCCCATTTTTGCGATGATCCGGGAAGAGCAACCAATAAAGGAAACAGAAGATGGATAGAGCTGAACAAAAAAGGGTTGTGGAAGCGGTCCTGTTTTTAACGGAAGAAGCGGTGAAAGCGGAAAAAATAGCTGCTATTCTGGCAACATCAATTGAAGATGCTGACAAGTTACTGATCGATTTAAAAGAAGATCTGAAAAAAAACGGACGCGGCATTCAGATCATTGAAACAGCTTCCGGTTATCAAATGGGGACAGTACCAGAGCTTGCTCCCTACCTGGAGAGAGCTTTCAGCGAAGAAGTTTCAAGTAATCTTTCCACTGCAGCATTGGAAGCCCTGGCTATAATCGCTTACAAGCAGCCTGTTACAAGAGTTGAAATTGAATCGATACGCGGAGTCAGGAGCGAACACGTTCTTGAAAACCTACTCAAGCGTAAGTTAATAAAAATCACTGGACGTAAAGAAAGCCCCGGAAGACCTCTTCTATACGGATCAACACCGGATTTCCTAAAATATTTTGGCCTTAAAGAGCTTGCAGAGCTTCCACCGTTGGAAATTGAAGCTGAACTTGTTGAGGATAAGGAGTTGCCGGAACATGAAGGTGACGAAGCACCTTCTGCCGGTAGAGGTTGAGACAGATGCGGTTGGCAAAATACTTGGCCCGGGCAGGAATTGCTTCTAGAAGGGCATCAGAGCTGATTATTGCCGAAGGCCGGGTACAGATAAATGGTATAGTTGAAATAAAGCCACAAACCATTATAAAAAACGGGGATAAAGTGACCCTTGATGGCGAGGAATTATACCCGACTATAAATAAGTTGTATGTGCTTCTCAACAAACCGGCCGGTTATATTTCCACCGTCAGAGATACCCACAGCCGGCCGACAGTGATTGATTTAGTAAAAAAATATAATACCAGGCTCTATCCGGTCGGCAGGCTTGACTACGATACCAGCGGCGTACTCCTGTTGACCAATGACGGAGAGCTGGCCTACCGTTTAACTCATCCAAAATATGGTGTAAAGAAGATTTACCGGGCTATCGTTAAAGGTCGGCCCGGATTAAAGCAGCTGGCACAGCTGAGCCGGGGCATGGAAATTGAGGGATCAACAACTGCTCCGGCCGCTGTGAAAATTTTAAAAAGTGATCAGAATCGAAAAACATCCTTAGTTGAGATTGAACTTACTGAAGGAAGAAAACGGCAAGTCAAGAAGATGTTTGCGGCAATTAATTATCCGGTAATTGAATTGGAAAGACTCAGTTTTGCCGGACTGACTGCGGGGCCACTGAAAAAGGGCGAATTTCGCAGCTTGACTGCAGAAGAGGTCGGCGAACTTTACCGGTTAACGGGTCTATCATAACCTTCCGTCTGATTAATAACCCTTTAACTTGCAAATTGTTGTTTATAGTGAGAGAATAGGAATGCTGCAACCGGAAAAATCTTCTAAGAAAATTTTAAGAACCCAAGATGAGGGATTGATTAATATAGGTGAGCAATTTGGGTAATAAGCCAACAATCGCGATCGATGGTCCTGCCGGCGCAGGCAAGAGTACTGTTGCCCGGGAAGTGGCACAACGTCTTGGTTTAAAATACTTAGATACCGGCGCTATGTACAGAGCGATTACTTTAAAGTTTATCCGTGAGGAAATCGATCTAACTGACGATGACCGGATAATGCAGATCCTTAAATCAACTGTAATTCAGCTCGGTGAGTCAAAAGAAGTGTATTTGGACGGAGTAGATGTTACTGAAGAAATTCGGAAACCTTATGTAAACGATATGGTTTCACCTGTTTCAGCTATTTCCGCTGTCCGGCGCCATCTCGTAGCTTTACAACAGACAATTGCTTCCCAAACAGATGGTATGATCATGGAAGGGCGGGATATCGGGTCAAAAGTCCTGCCGGATGCTGATTTCAAATTCTATCTCGACGCTTCCCTTGCAGAAAGAACCAGGAGAAGAAGCAAGGAGCAGCTTGAGAAAGGAATCAGGCTGACAGATGAAGAAGTTTCAGCGCAGATCACAACCCGCGATAAAATCGATTCTCAACGTGACGACTCGCCTTTGATTAAAGTCCCTGACGCAATCGTCATTGATACAACCTTTTTGAATTTTGAAGAGGTTGTTAATAAAATTATCAAGCTGGTCAACGACAACCAAAAAAAATTTGAAAACAGGTGAATCTTTGCTGTACTATTTTGGGCGTTTTGTTTTTTTGCTCTACCTAAAATTGTTCTACCGTATTAAGTTTATCGGCAGATCAAATATTCCCGGGCGTAAGCCATTTATCATCTGTGCCAACCATATCAGCTGGCTTGATCCGATGGCTGTGGCGGCAGCTCTGCCTGCCTGGTATAAAATCAATTATATGGCCAAAAAGGAACTATTTAAAAATCCGGTTCTTAATTTCCTGCTCCCGATGGCCGGGGCATTTCCGGTTAACCGGCAGGAAGCGGATCTGATCGCTATCAAAAAGGCTTACCTGATTCTTAAGGAGGGCAATGTCCTAGGTTTGTTTCCGGAAGGGACCCGCAGTCGAAATGGTATAATGCAGAAAGCCTATAACGGAGCAGCGTTAATTGCTGTCCGCAGCGGAGTTCCGATATTACCAGTTGCAGTAGAGGGTCCTTACCGTTTCTTTAAAACTTTGAAAGTGCATGTTGGCGAACCCTTTGTCCTGCCACCATTAGTGTATGAACTTAAAAATGAGAAAAGAGAACAACTGGATAGTATGAGTGATTTAATAATGAACAAAATAAGCAATCTGCTTCCGGGTGCTATAAGATCATGATCACCGTAATAGCAAAAAATGCAGGCTTCTGCTCAGGGGTTAACAAAGCGGTTAATATTCTGCTCGAGAAAGCCTCAGAAATCGGCGAAGGTTCTGTCCTTGGTGAACTTGTCCACAATGATCTTGTTGTAGATTATCTGGAAGCACGTTCAATTAATAAAGTGGAAAAACCAGAAGATGCGGGCGGTAAATTTTTAGCGATCCGCACCCATGGAGTACCGCCTCAGGTTTTAGCCGCACTTAAAGAAAAAGATGAACAGGTAATTATTGACCTGACCTGCCCCCGGGTAAAAAGAGTCCAGGAGATTGCGTCAGAACTGGCTGAAAAAAATTTTAAAATAATCATATTTGGTAATCCAAATCATCCTGAAATAATCGGCCTGCAGGGTTGGGCCGGTAGTAAAGCAACGGTTGTCTCATCACTCGAAGAACTGAAAGCTTATAAAGCAGATGGTTCGACCGCTCTGATTGCGCAAACCACCTGCAACCCGGAGTTATACGAAGAAGCCGCAAAGATATTCAAAGATGCATATAATGATGGGATGATCTATAATACAATCTGTCCGGAAACACGCTTAAGGCAGGATGAAGTTGTAAAAATGGCAGAAAGGGTTGAAGCGTTTGTCGTAGTTGGCAGTGAAAGCAGCGCAAATACAATAGCCCTTTTTGATAGATGCCGGCAGCTGAAACCAGCCTGCCGGGTAAACAGTGCAAGGGAGCTGGATGCTAACTTTATCAGTCAGTTTAAGATTATCGGTATCACTGCCGGTGCATCTACTCCCCCATGGACGATCAAGGAGGTTGTGGAAAGAATGGAGAGCATGGACAACGAGATTATGGAAGTAAAGAATGAAGAGCAGTTTCAATTTGATGGTGAAATCAAGGTGGCCCAGGTTGGTGAGCAGGTTGCCGGTAAAGTAGCCAGGGTAACCGATGATGAAGTATATGTTGATATTGGCAGCAAATCTGAAGCTGTCCTTCCGATCAAGGAAGTGCACCTGGAACCGGGAAAAAAACTGGCGGATCTTTTTGCCCCTGAGGATGAAATTGAAGTGACAGTTCTTGAAGATGAAGAACAGAATGGGAAAGTGATTGTTTCCCATAAAAGGCTGGCGCGTGAAAAAAGGCTGAGGGAGCTTGAAGAAGCGCTTGAAAGCTCAACTATTATTGAAGGTCTGGTTAAACAGGTAGTCGGCGCCGGTCTGGTTCTGGATCTCGGAGCCGGAGTCGAAGGTTTTATGCCTGGTTCCCTGGTAGATACTAATTATATCCCCGATTTCGGGGTTTTTAAAGATCAATCGCTACAGTTTAGAGTTATTGAATTCGACCGGGATAAAACCAAATTAATTCTCAGCCGTAAAGTGCTAATGGAAGAAGTTGAAGCTAAAAAGAAGGAAGAAACTCTAAATGCCATCGAAATTGGTTCAGTGATCAGCGGAACAGTCAAACGGCTGACAAATTTTGGCGCTTTTGTCGATATTGGTGGATTAGACGGTCTGGTCCATGTTTCAGAAATTTCATGGGATCGGGTTAATCATCCCGGTGAAATTCTAAAGGTAGGAGACCAGCTTCAGGTTGAGGTTCTTGAAGTAAATCCGGAAAAGGAAAGAATCAGCCTCAGTATTCGAAAAACACAACCCGATCCATGGATAAAAGACATTGAAGATCTGGATATCGGAAAAATAATGAAAGGTAAAGTAACCAGGCTGGTTAACTTCGGGGCATTTATTGAGCTCAAGCCTGGAATAGAAGGCCTGGCGCACATTTCACAGCTGGCCGATTTTCATGTCAAGCACCCTTCAGAAGTGTTGCAGGAAGGCGAGGAAGTTGATGTAAAAATCCTGGAAATCAAAACCAAGAACAAACGGATCAGCCTTAGCGTTAAAGATGCCGGGGGAGCCGCTTATAACGTAGATAACATTAATAACAATAGTACTGAAAATGGTAACGTCACCCTTGGTGATGTTTTCGGGGATCTGTTTGAGAATGGGGATTATTCAAGAGCTACTGTACACAAGAGTGAGGAAGAAAATCCTGAAGAAGAGAAAAACTGAAGGCGGATAAGATTTAATGTCTAGGTTTAAAAGGAAAAATGAGCACCTGCATATCGCTGTGCGTGGCAAACCGGTTCGGGCCAATTTTTCGGATATCAGGCTGATTCATAACTGTCTTCCGGATCTCGATTTGAATCAGGTCAGTCTCAAAGCTCAATACCTGGGGCGAACTCACCGTTCGCCTCTTTTTATTAATGCTCTCACCGGGGGAACCGGTTTCGCTGCAAAAATTAACGCTAACCTGGCTTACATAGCAAAAACCCTCTCTATGCCGATGGCGGTTGGTTCTCAGTTGATAGCTTTGAAGCATCCGGAATGCCAATACAGCTTTAGGATAGTTCGGAAAGTTAACCCCCAAGGGGAGATCTGGGCGAATATCGGTTCCTATGCCACAGTGCAAATGGCACTCGAGGCTGTTGAGATGATAAAAGCCGATGCACTGCAGATTCACTTAAATGTTGCCCAGGAATTGACAATGGAGGAAGGAGACAGCCACTTTAAAGGGGTGCTTGAGCGTATTGCGAATATTGTTGATCGGGTCACAGTTCCGGTGATTGTTAAAGAAGTGGGGTTTGGCATGGCTTATGAGGAAGCAGGAAAGCTTTTTCAGACGGGAGTAAGCGCAGTTGATACCGGAGGTGGGGGAGGTACTAATTTTATCGGCATCGAATCTCTTCGCCGCAAGAATAATTTTGATTTGATCCCGAAAATGTGGGGTATCCCCAGTGCCATCAGTCTGATCGAGTCCGTAACCTCTGCCGGTTCTGAAAATGAGGTTTTTGCCAGTGGGGGGATTTTTGAAGCGCTTGATATCGCCAAAGCGCTCTCTTTGGGCGCCACAGCTGTTGGAATGGCAGGGATGCCGCTTTATTATCTGCTTCGAAAAGGACGCGAATCCTTAGTATATAAGATCAAATTGGTCGAAGCCGAGCTGAAGGCAATCATGTTGCTGGTCGGAGCCGGTACGATTGATCAATTAAGAGAAAGACCGCTTGTGATAACCGGTTTTACTGCTGAATGGCTGGAGCGTAGAGGTATAGATCCGAAAAAATACGCTTGCCGGAGCATTTAACTAATGGTGGTAGAAATAATAATTGACTAATAAAATATTAGAAAAAGGTTGCTTAATTGACTACGTATCACCGGGATCACCGGCAGACAAAGCCGGAATCAATGCCGGATGGAGACTGGTTCGTATTGATGGGCAACCGGTCGGCGATCTGATTGATTTTAAGATCCTTGAGGCTGACGATCAACTTAGCCTGCTTTTAATGATCGCTGATGGCAGGCTGAAAAGGATTAAAATAGATAAAAGCCCGGGAACGGCGCTTGGCCTGCGTTTTAATCCCCTGACCATCGATCGGCTTAAACTTTGTCCTAACCGCTGCCTATTTTGCTTTGTAGACCAAAATCCGAAAGGGTTGCGCAGCGCTTTATATGTTAAAGATGATGACTACCGGTTATCATTTCTATATGGTAATTTTATTACCCTGAACCGGTTGACCGATAGCGATATTGAACGGATCGTGAAAATGCAGATGAGCCCGCTTTATGTTTCGATCCACTCCACCAACCCGGTGATCAGAAACAGGATCATGGGTTCAAAATTAGCTGCAAAAGGGTTGGATAATTTAAAAACGCTTGTTAAAGCGGGCATTGCAATTCACGGGCAGCTGGTACTCTGCCCCGGTTTAAATACGGGAGAAAATTTGCGGCAAAGCATAAACGATCTGAGTGCTTTGGGAGAAAAAGTATTAAGTGTTGCCCTTGTTCCCGTCGGGTTAACCGGACATCGGGAAATTAATAATGAGATTCGCGGTTTTACAGCTGGTGAGGCGGTTGAGTTGATCAAAGAGTTCGAAAGAAAGCAGCAGGATTTTCTCAGGCAAAGAGGAAGCCGTTTTATTTTTCTGTCTGATGAATTCTACAACCTTGCTTCCCTTCCTTATCCGCCGGATGAAGCCTATGAAGGGTACCCACAGCTTGAAAATGGTGTCGGTTTAGCCAGACAATTTTTGAATGAGTTGGAACAGGTGGCTGAAGCCCTGCCATTGAAAACCGATCGTTCGCTGAAGATAACTATTATCTCCGGAAAAGCTGCCAGCCCCTTAATCGAAGAACTGGCAAGAGTGTTAAGCAGTATTCAGGGATTGGAGATCACTACTGTTTATGCTGAAAATAATTTTTTCGGAGATACGGTAACTGTTTCAGGGTTACTAACCGGCAGCGACCTGCTGCGGGTAATGGAGAGCCGGGAAAAGGGTGACCTGGTGTTTATCACGAATAACATGTTAAGAGATCAGGGCGATCTGTTTTTAGATGACTACAGTTTGGATAATCTGCAAAAAGAACTTGGGGTTCCTGTCAGGGCTGTCAGCGGACCGCTTGAGCTGTTTAATGGTCTGAAAGAACTATATTCCGGGGAAAATAAGGTTGATCCAAAGGAGAATAGATTTGAGTAATATTGTTGCCATAGTCGGAAGACCCAATGTGGGTAAGTCAACGCTATTTAACCGCCTGACAGTGGCCCGGACCGCTATTGAGGAAAAGGTTCCGGGAGTCACACGGGACCGTCTTTACGGTACTGCTGAGTGGAACGGGCGAGAGCTGGTGATCATTGACACCGGAGGAGTAACATTTGGCGGTGACGATAAAATAACAACCCTGGTCAGACAGCAGGTTGAGCTGGCGGTCGAGGAAGCAAACATTATCATCTTTCTGCTTGACGGCAGGGAAGGTTTGACCGCTCTTGATGAAGAGATCGGTCTGATGCTTCGGCGCAGTGGTAAAAAGATTATTCCAGTAGTCAATAAGCTTGACGAGTTTGATCAGGATGCTGACAAATTCAGCTTTTACCGTCTGGGTTTCGGTGATCCCCTGCCGCTTTCAGCAGCTCATGGTAAGGGAACAGGAGAGCTGTTGGATATAATCGATAATCTGTTACCACCGGAAATAAAAACCGAGGATCAATACAGACCTGAGACAGTGAAAGTGGCAGTAATCGGCAGGCCGAATGTGGGAAAATCCTCGCTGATTAACAAGCTTCTTGGTGAAGAGAGGGTCATTGTCAGTGAAATCCCGGGGACGACACGAGATGCCATTGATACTTATTTTGAACATGAAGAGCAGTCATACCTGTTGATTGATACGGCAGGGATCAGAAGAAAAAGTAAAATCAGGGAAGCGGTTGAATACTACAGCATTCTGCGTTCCTTAAAAGCAGTTCAGCGATCTGATCTGGCGTTACTAATGATTGATGGAGTTGACGGGGCGACAGAACAGGATCAACGCCTAGCCGGATATGTGGACCAGGCCGGGCGCGGTTTGATCCTGGTTGTTAACAAGTGGGACCTGGTTAAGGGAACAGAGAATGCCCGAGCTGATTTTGTAGATGATCTTGAGCGGCAGTTCAGCTTTGTCCCTTATGCGCATAGAGTATTTGTCTCCGCTTTATCCGGCTGGAAGCTGGATAAACTTTATCCACTGATTCTCAAAACCTGGCAGGAGCAGCACAAGCGAATTTCCACCGCTTTGCTTAATGAACTGCTGGAAGATGCCTCAGCTGTTAATCCTCCTCCGGCTGTTAAAGGTAAACGGGTCAGGCTTTACTATATGACACAACCGGCAGTAAAACCGCCTACATTTGTTATTTTTGCCAATGAGCCGGAACTGGTTCACTTTTCCTATCGGCGTTACTTAGAAAACAGACTGCGGGAATCATTTGGCTTTGCCGGCACACCGATTATTATCAAACTGAAAAAAAGGCAACGTAGAGGTGATTAACCGATGCATTTCTTAATACTGCTCTTCGCCTACCTGCTAGGTTCGGTTCCCTTCGGCTATCTTATCGGCCGGTATTTCGGAAAAACAGATATCAGAAAGCAGGGCAGCGGCAATATCGGAGCAACCAATGTTTTGAGAGTAATGGGATGGAGAGCGGCGCTGCCCGTTTTCATCCTGGATATGTTTAAAGGTTTTCTGCCCGTTATTATCGCCAGGACTTATACTGAAGAACCGGCAATTGTGCTGACAGCAGGTATGCTGGCCCTGATTGGCCATAGCTTTCCGGTATTCTTAAAATTTAGGGGTGGCAAGGCAGCGGCAACGGCAATCGGTGTTTTACTGGCTATATCAGGGTGGGTCACCCTGGCCTTGTTTGCAGGTGCTGCCCTGGTGTTAATTCTTACCCGTATTGTTTCACTGGCCTCAATGGCGGGCGCTCTCTTAGTCCCGTTTTTATTCTGGATATTCGGTTACGGACTGCCCTATATCATTTTTGGCCTGGCAGTGGCTGTACTGGTTATTGCGCGCCATCATTCAAACATAAAGCGGCTTCTAAATGGAACAGAGCCGAAACTCAAGCTGAGTTCCGGCAGTTAATATTGTTCCAAAACAAAGAGGTGTAAAAAATGATCAGGAAGGAACTGCTTGAACTGCTTTTTGAAGCGGCCAGTATCCAGCGCTGGAATGACCATATCAGACCTGAGCATTTTACGGAATTAGATAAACAGTCACACAAAATGGTCTATGCCTACGTGCTGGCAAAAATTGAAGAGGCTGACCGGGGCGCGAAAATTGATTGGCCGCAGCTGATTGCCGGTGGTTTGTTCGAATTTTTGCACCGCATTGTGCTGACTGATATCAAGCCGCCGATCTATTATAAGTTGATGGCTGAAAAGGGAGATCAACTTAATCGCTGGGTTATTGATCAGCTGAAAGATAAGATCGCCGATCTGAAAATTGATCTGGTAACCGCCATGGAAAATTATTTTTTTTCTGATTCAGGAAGCACTCTTGAGAAAAGAATTCTCAGGGCAGCGCATTACCTGGCTACAAACTGGGAATTTTCGATAATCTACAGGCTGAATGAAGGGCTTTATGGTTTAGAAGATACAAAAGCGGCTATTGCCAACCAGATTGAAGAGCATTACGATCTTGCCGGAGTCCAGAAGTTGGCCCTTGGTCAGAAAACCAGCAACTTTCTCGATTTAGTAGGACAACTGCGCTTTCAGCAGCGATGGGCACAGTCACCGCGGGTCCCGAAAACATCAGTAATGGGCCATATGCTGATTG
>CAYTER010000012.1:0-49325 GCA_964436815.1 uncultured Syntrophomonadaceae bacterium | reverse complement strand
ATCAGGACCTGATCCGGAGTCTGGTCCGGGAGACTAATCTCCCCCCGGCCCTGGTCTGCTTGCTGATCAACCGCGGAATTGTTGATCCCCAACAGGCCCGGGCTTTTTTAAGCCCTTCTTTAGAAGAATTGCATTCACCATGGCTGCTGTGCGGTATGAAAGTTGCTGTACAGCGCATTTTTCAGGCGCTTGAGAAGGGGCAAAAAATTACTGTCCATGGCGATTATGATGCAGATGGTATAACGGCGACGGTTATTTTAGTTGAAGCGCTGCGTAAACTGGGTGGTACTGTGGATTATTTTTTGCCCAGCCGGTTTGATGAAGGGTACGGTTTGCATTGCGAGCCGCTTAAGCGCTTCAAAGAAGAAGGCACAGAGCTGGTTATTACAGTAGACTGCGGGATCAATGCCCTGGCGGAGATTAATTATGCAGCCGAAATCGGTTTGGATCTGATCATTACCGATCACCACCAACAGCTGGTAAGGCTACCCGCAGCCGTGCCGGTGGTCAATGCGTTGCAGGACGGTTGTGAATACCCGTTCAAAGATCTTTCCGGCGCCGGTATCGCTTTTAAGGTGGTGTCCGCCCTTTTTGCGGAAAGCAATCATGTTTTTCCGGAAACATTACTTGACCTGGCAGCTCTCGGCACAGCGGCTGATGTGGTCCCTTTAATCGGTGAAAACAGGATTATTGTTGCCGCCGGTCTTCAGCAAATACGCAAACTCGAAAGAACCGGTTTCAAAGCGTTGGCGGAAGCGGTAAGCCTTGAACAAAGTAAAATTGACAGTACCGCTTTGGCCTTTGTTTTAGCTCCGGCGATCAATGCCGCCGGGCGGATGGGCGAGGCGGATCCGGCTGCCAGATTGTTGTTGGAAGATAATCCTGCTGCAGCAATGCAGCTGGCGGGTCAGCTGCATAAGCTTAACCGGGAGCGGCGGTCGCTGGAGCAGCAAATATTAAAAGAATCTGAAGCTGCTGCGGCTGAACTGCTTGAGACTGCCGAGCATCCGGTGATTACCCTGGCCGCGGATAACTGGCACCATGGGGTAATTGGGATCGTGGCCTCTCGTCTGACAGAAATATACAAGCGACCGGTTGCTCTGATCGCCCTGGAAAATGGTGAAGGTAGAGGCTCAGCCCGCAGTATCCCCGGTTTTAATATCACGGCAGCCCTTGCTGCCCAGGATGGACTGCTCGAAAAATTCGGGGGACACGAACAGGCTGCCGGTTTTACCGTTATGGAAGAGCAGATTATAGCCTTAAGAGAAGGTTTGAACCGCTATGCCTGCCAGGATGAAGAGCTTTGCCGGCTTAAACCGGAGCTTTTAATTGAAAAAGAGTTAAAAGCGGAAGAGATTACCGCCGACCTGGCGGAAAGCCTTGAACAGCTGCAGCCATTTGGCCAGGCCAATCCGGTACCGCTATTTGGCAGCAGAAAGTGGGAGATTACTGACTGGAAGCTGGTTGGAACCGACAAGCGGCATCTTAAACTATACGTTAGAAAAGATCATACTTCCTTTGCACCGATTTTCTTTTCCGGGTTTAAGGTTGAGCCTTTTCTGGAAAAGGGAAGAAAGGTAGATCTGGCCTTCCGGTTAAAGAAAGGCAGCTTCAGGGAGATGGAAACGCTTGATCTCGTGCTGAAGGATCTTATTTACGCTGACAGCTTCCGGTCAGAAGCGCTGGAAGTGATCGATAGACGCAATCAACATGATCGGGAAGTTACTCTAAAACAACTGCTTGACGCTAATCAGGAGCAGCGATCCAGGATTGCTGTTTTTTGTAGCACCGGGACCGCTATGAAAAAAGTAAAAACCCTGTTTGAAGGGAAAATATCGCCCCTGATTATTACCGGTCAGGATTTGATCGATCCGCAAGGATTGTCTATTGCTGCAGACAGGTTGATTTTATTTAATCTGCCCCTGCGTGAAGAACAGCTTGGGGTATTATTAAAGAATATTGATGATCATCAGAATCTGAAAGTCGATCTGCTGTACGGCAGCGACGATCTTGAGCTTAACCGGAAGATGCTCGATCTGTCTCTGCCAGCGGCCGGCCAGATCGAAATGATTTGGCAAGCGCTCGCTGCTGCTGAAGAAGTGGATCAAGAGTTTGAATTCAGGGCGATTTCGCAAATCTTTCCCTATGCACCTTTTGATCGTTTCTGGGAAAAAGCAGAGCTGATTTTTGCCGAATGCGGCCTCTATCAGGATAAAAAGATTAAGGCGCCGGCCACTGGCGTCAACTTCAATTTTCATGAGCTGCTCAAGCGTTCTGAGACCTACGGGGAAGCCAGTCAACTGCGCCTGGCCAGTGAAAAATTTCAGGAACTTCTACTTTCAGGTTCTCTGGAAGAGATAGCCGGCCACTTCAGCAAATTTATTGGAGTAAAGCCTGAGCTATAGTATTCAAGCCCCCTTTCTAGTAATATAAAAGGTAACTTAATTTTCCCTGAGGGATCAGATCTATGGTTGTTAAGGAAAAAAAACTGAGCGATCTGAAAAGGGCAGTCCAGCGCTATTATCCCAACCTGGAAGACTGGGCCCTGGTCGAAAAAGCCTACCACTATTCTCAGCAGGCACACAGCGGTCAGCTGCGCGAATCGGGTGAATCTTATATTACTCATCCGCTCGGGGTAGTGATGATTCTGGCTGAACTGGAACTTGATTTAGTGACGATCATTGCCGGGCTCCTTCATGATGTTGTGGAAGATACGGCTGTAACCCTCGAAGAGATCCGCCGTGAATTCGGCGATGAGGTTGCTTCCCTGGTTGACGGAGTTACCAAGCTGAGCCGCCTCGATTTTACTTCCAAGGAAGAGCAGCAGGCTGAAACACTGCGTAAAATGTTTATTGCCATGGCACAGGATATCAGGGTTGTGTTGATCAAACTGGCCGACCGGACTCATAACTTAAGGACCCTGCGTTACCTCAATACCGGCAAACAGAAAGAGATTGCCCGTGAAACCCTGGAAATTTACGCTCCCCTGGCCCACCGTCTGGGGATCTATATGATCAAGTGGGAACTGGAAGACTTAGCTTTCCGTTATATGCAACCTGATGAATATTTCCAGCTTGTGGACAAGCTGGCCAAGAAGCGGCGTGAGCGGGAACATTTCATCAACCGGATCATCTGGGTGCTTCAGGACCAGTTATCCGAATCATCTATAGAAGCAGAAATCCAGGGCAGGCCGAAACACCTTTACAGCATCTACAATAAGATGAAATCCCAGGGCAAAGACTTAAACGAGATTTATGACCTGACTGCGGTGAGGATTATTGTTGATTCGGTTAAGGACTGCTACCACACCTTAGGGATTGTCCATACAATCTGGAAGCCGATACCGGGACGCTTTAAGGATTTTATTGCGATGCCGAAGCCGAATATGTACCAGTCATTGCATACAACCGTTTTTGCCGCCGAAAATGAACTGGCTGAAATCCAGATCAGAACCTGGGATATGCATCGCACTGCTGAGTACGGTATCGCCGCGCACTGGCGCTACAAGGAAAAAGTCAAAGATACTGATGAACTGGATCAAAAGCTGACCTGGCTGCGGCAGCTGCTTGAGTGGCAGCATGATTACCGGGATGCCCGTGAATTTATCAAAGATTTAAAAGGAGACCTTTTTACCGACGAGGTCTTTGTTTTTACACCCAAGGGCGATGTTTTCGACCTCCCTGCCGGTTCGGTGGCGATCGATTTTGCCTATAAGATTCATACCGATGTGGGGAATCACTGTACTGGAGCAAGAGTAAATGGCAGGTTGGTTCCGCTTGATTACCAACTAAAAACCGGGGATATGGTCGAAGTAATTACCTCCAAGAGCGGCTCGCCAAGCCGTGACTGGCTCAACCTGGTTAAAACCAACCAGGCAAAGAGTAAGATCCGCAGCTGGTTTAAAAAAGAGCGCCGTGAAGAGAATATTGAAAAAGGTAAAGAGATGTTGGACCGCGAGATCCGCAGGATCAATATTGAACAGCGCCTGTCGATCAAGCACGATCTGTTGGAGGATGCAGCGCGCACTTTTAACCTTTTCTCTGTGGAAGATCTTTATGCCGCGGTTGGTTATGGCGGAGTTTCCGTGCATCAGGTGGTCAGCCGCCTGCGTGAAGAGTACAGCCGCCGGAAGGGTGAAAAAGAAGAGGAAGAAACCCTGCCGGAAATAAAGCAGATTAAGCAGGTCAAAACAGGACCGGCCGGCGTATCGATCTCCGGCATGGACAACCTGCTGATGCGCGTTGCCCGCTGCTGCAACCCGGTTCCCGGGGACGATATTGTCGGTTTTATCACCAGGGGCAGGGGCGTAACCATACACCGGCGCGATTGTCCAAACCTGGTCCATTACAGTACTGATAATGGACGCTTTATCGATGCTTCCTGGGATAGCATGGCCAGCTCTTCTTACCCGGTTGAAATCGAAGTGGTTGCCAATGATCGCAAAAACCTGCTTTCAGATGTAATGAGCGCGGTTAACGAAAGTAAGGTCGATATCACTGCTGTTTCAGCCAGGGCCGATAAAAACCGCAATGCCACGATCCATCTGACAGTTGTGATCCGCGATCAGATTCACCTGGAGCAGATCATGGCCAAAATCAAGAAAATAAAAGATGTCTATTCAGTCCGGCGCTATGTATATGGATCCAATAACCAGGAATAGAGGCGTATAAATTTGAGGGCAGTTGTTCAGCGGGTTCATAAAGCCAGTGTAGAGGTAGAGGGAACCGAAGTGGGGGCAATCGGTCCCGGCCTGGTGGTTTTTTTAGGGGTCGGACAGGGCGATCAGGAAGCGGATGCTGCTTACCTGGCTTCGAAAATAGCGGGCTTAAGGATTTTCGAAGATGAAGCAGGATTGATGAATTTATCAATTCAGGATCTAACCGGTGAAATTCTGGCCATCTCACAATTTACACTCTATGCTGATTGCCGGAAAGGCAGGAGGCCGGGCTTTTCAGACGCCGCTCAGCCGGCAGAAGCAGAAAAACTCTACGAATACTTCTGTTCTCTTTTACGGGCGGAAGGTTTAAAGGTTGCTACCGGCTGTTTTCAGGCCGAGATGAGAATACCCGTGGACAACGATGGGCCGGTAACAATCCTGCTTGACAGTAGGAAACTCTTTTAGCTATTATATTTTATCTGCTGTTCTGATTTGATAAATGTAACAGCTTAAGGCCCTTTAACATGGAGACTTCATTCATAGCCGCTCAAATGTTCATTCAACCGGCTATTGATAAAAAAGCGGAGGTAAATAATGAAGTACAAAGCACCGCGCGGAACCCGCGATATACTACCGGATGAAGCAGCCAAATGGCAGCACATCGAAGCAAGATACCAGGAATTTTGCGCACTTTACGGGTTTGGAGAAATCAGGACCCCGATATTTGAACAGACCGAGCTTTTTGCCCGCAGTGTCGGGGAGGACAGCGACATTGTGTCGAAAGAAATGTACTCCTTTAAAGATCGCAGCGGTCGCGATCTTACCCTGCGTCCTGAACTTACCGCTTCAGTAGCCAGGGCTTACCTGGAGCATAATTTAGGCGAAAAGCAGCAACCGATTAAGCTATACTATAGTGGCCCCATGTTCCGCTATGACCGGCCACAGGCAGGGCGTTACCGCCAGTTTCACCAGTTCGGGCTTGAAATTTTTGGCGCTGCTCATCCTGCAGCTGATTGCGAGATTATTACCTTTTGCTATAATTTTTTCCGGTCTCTTAATTTAAGCAACCTAAATATTGAACTGAACAGCGTTGGCTGCCCCGTCTGTCGCCCTGCATACCGTGATGTCCTGGTGCCCTATCTCGAAGCGCTGGAACAGGATCTTTGCGGCGATTGCCGCCGGCGCTACAGGAGCAATCCGATGAGAGTCCTTGACTGCAAGGAAGAAAGTTGCCAGACAAGGGTTAAAGATGCGCCAAAGATGACTGACCATCTCTGCGCGGGCTGTGAGGAACATTTTTCAACCCTCAGGCGGCTTTTAACAAAGCTTGACGTGCCCTATAACCTCAATGACCGGCTGGTTCGCGGACTCGATTATTATACCCGCACCGCTTTCGAAATTACCTCCGGCGCCCTGGGCGCTCAGGCTTCGGTATGCGGCGGTGGCCGTTACGATAACCTGGTTGAGCATCTCGGCGGACCTCCAACCCCGGGCGTAGGTGTTGCCTTTGGTAAAGAAAGAATCCTTTTAACCATGGACTGGGAAAAAGAACAGCATCATGGCGGACAGAAGATTTTTGTAGTTACGGCCGGCAGCGGTCTGGAAGACGAAGCACTTAATCTGGCCGGAGAGTTAAGAAATAACAAAATTGCCGCTGAAACCGATCTGCTTGAAAGAAGCCTTAAAGCCCAGATGAAGTATGCCGGTAAACTCGGTTTCGAGAAGGTTGCCATTATCGGCGAGCAGGAAATTGCTTCCGGAATGGTTGCCCTGCGCGATATGAAGAGTGGCGAGCAGCATGAAATGCCCCGGTCTCAGCTTGCAGCCGGACTTACCGGTGAATCAGCATCTACTGGCCCGCAGTCCGGAGTAAAGCTGGCGCCCGAGGTCAGGCTGCCATTGGCGGACAGCGCTGTTCTCAAAACGCATAACTGCGGTTCTTTAACGACAGAACAGATTAACCGGCAGGTGAAGTTGGCCGGATGGGTGGGCAGGCGGCGCGATCACGGTGGTTTAATCTTTATAGATTTGCGGGATCGCAGCGGCCTGATGCAGCTTGTATTTGATCAGCAGAGCGGCGGGGAACTATTTGCCCTGGCTGAAAGCCTGCGTTCGGAGTATGTCGTTGCTGTTGAAGGTGAAGTCGTGCGCCGTTCCGACGACAATATCAACCCATCGTTGCCGACCGGTGAGATTGAAGTCCATGTGACAAAGATGGAACTTCTGAATCGATCCAAAACGCCTCCTTTTTACATCGAAGATGATCTGACGGTCGATGAAAACCTGCGGCTGCGTTATCGCTACTTGGACTTAAGGCGTCCGGAAATGCTCAAACGCTTACAGCTGCGCCACCGGGCAGTCAAGCTGGTCCGCGATTATATGGACAGCTATGATTTTTTAGAGGTTGAAACCCCGATGCTGACCCGCAGCACTCCGGAAGGAGCGAGGGATTTCCTGGTACCGAGCCGTGTTAAGCCGGGTTCTTTTTATGCTCTGCCCCAGTCACCACAGCTCTTTAAACAGCTGTTGATGGTCAGCGGAGTGGAACGATATTTTCAGGTTGTTCGCTGTTTCCGTGATGAAGACTTAAGGGCTGACCGGCAGCCGGAGTTCACCCAGATAGATATTGAAACCTCGTTTTTCGGCAGTGAAAACCTGTTTGCCCTGATCGAAGGGTTGATGGCCCTGCTCTGGAAAGAGATCCACGGTATTGATTTAAAACTGCCTTTTTTAAGAATGCCTTACCGGGAAGCGATGAATCGTTTTGGCTCAGATAAACCGGATCTGCGCTTCGGCATGGAGCTGGTCGATCTCAATGAGCTGGCAGCACAAAGTAATTTTAAAGTTTTTAAATCTGCCCTGGAAAATAGTGGTGCTGTTAAGGGACTGCTTGTGCCCGGCGGAAGTAAGATGAGCCGAAAAGATTTGGATGATCTGACCATCCTGGCCCGTCAACTTGGGGCCAAAGGGTTGGCCTGGACTTTTATCGAAGACGAAGGTTGGCGTTCACCGATTGCCAAGTTTTTCGAAGCTGAATTGATCACTGAAATTACGCGGGCAATGGGTGCCAATCCGGGTGATGTCCTGCTTTTTGTTGCTGACCGCTGGGATATTTGCTGCCAGGTGCTTGGACACCTGCGCCGCCAGCTTGCGCCTGAAACACTGTCTGCTGATCCTCATTTTCTCTGGGTCGTAGATTTCCCGCTCTTCCACTATGATGAGGAACTGAATCGTTTTGACTCTGATCACCATCCATTCACTGCACCGAGAGCTGAAGATATGAAACTTTTAGATAGCGATCCCCTGGCTGTGCGGGCACAGGCTTACGACCTGGTACTCGATGGAGTGGAAATCGGCGGCGGCAGCACCAGAATTCATGATCGGGACACCCAACGCAAAATCTTCAAGTTGCTCGGTTTATCAAAAGAAGAGAGCACGGATAAGTTTGGATTCCTGCTTGAAGCCCTTGCCTTCGGTGCTCCGCCTCATGGTGGCCTGGCGCTTGGTCTTGATCGCCTGGTTGCCCTGCTGGCCGGCGATGATTCGATTAGACAGGTTATACCATTTCCGAAGACTGCAGCAGCTGCCTGCCTGATGACCGGAGCTCCTGCGCTGGTAGATGATCAGCAGCTTGATGAACTTAAAATTGCCATTGCTGATGATGAAGGTGAAGAAGACGAAGAGTAAGTTATTTCTTGCGCCCCTTGGGGTTTTGTGCTATCATTTTTATGGAAATAGTTAGTTATTGACGAGCATACCCTGCTGTGTTCGTGACAACCGATAAAGTTTTGAGCTAACACTTTTTTCATGGGAATCCGGACTTCAACTGCAGCGCAGCAGCCTTCGTAAAGAGGACCTGTAAAACAGTTGAGAGGGTACCCACCTTTCGGGGAACAGTTCAAAACGACGGCCCACGGCATGGCGGGGTTTTTTGGTGCATTTTTAGCTGCTCAGGGGTTGGAGCTGACAGAAAGTTGATCCTTTGCTCATAAGGCAGGGCGGTGATAGCTGTGACGGCAGAGCATATTTATCTTCAAATTGGGCGCGAACTGAAAGCCGGGATTCATCCCGGGGATTTGCTTGACCTCTTGGAAGAGTTGGATGTTGAGCAGAAAGCAGTGCTGATGCAGCGCCTGCCGGAAAATGATGCAGCCCTGATCTTTCAGGAAATGGAAGATTTTGAGCAGGCGGAAATTTTAAGGCTCTTAAATGATGAGAGAGCCAGGGCTATACTGGGCAATATGTCTGCAGACGATGCTGTGGATTTGATTGGCGAGCTTTCTCCCAGCGAGGCTCAGGAGATGCTCGAGCTGATCGATGATGTCGATCAGGCTGATTTTGGTGATCTGCTTAAGTATCCGGAGGAGAGCGCCGGTGGATTAATGACCACCGAATATATCTCCCTGCCCTCGGATATTGCCGTTGAAGAGGCGATTAGCCGCCTGAGAGAAATTGCCCCCGAAGCAGAAACCATTTACTATGTTTATGTTGTAGATCAACAGGGCCACCTGATTGGGGTTCTTTCACTGCGGGATCTGATCGCTTCAGCCGACGGTACTATTCTAAAAGATATCATGAGACGCAATGTGATCAGTGTCAACGCTGATCTGGACCAGGAAGAGGTAGCCCGCATCGTTTCAAAATACGACCTGCTCGCTGTTCCGGTGGTCGATGATGATGACCGGCTGCTCGGTATTATTACGGTCGATGATGTTATCGATGTTATGGAACAGGAAGCAACAGAAGATATTTACCGGTTTGCAGGAGCGAGTGAAGTTGAAGGCGTAGGCTTAACTGAAGCGCCGGTTTTGAAAGTGGTAAAGATGCGGCTCCCCTGGCTGATTATCGCTATGCTCGGCGGTATTATCTCCGGCAGCGTGATTGGGGTTTTCCGCAGCACCCTGGAAACCATTGTAGTGCTCGCTGTTTTTATCCCGGTAATCATGGGGATGGGCGGTAATGTGGGAACCCAGTCTTCTACAATTTTTGTCCGCGGTCTGGCGACCGGCGAGATTGACAAGTCGGACGTTTGGGACTATTTTTTTCGTGAAATTCGCGTCGGTTTAGCAATGGGCCTGATCTGCGGCGGACTGATTTCGCTGACCGCTTTTTTCTGGCAGGGCAACCCTTATCTTGGCCTTGTTGTCGGCCTCTCAATGCTGGTCACCATCTGCGTAGCGACCCTGATCGGGACCCTTGTTCCGTTGCTCTTAAACATGGCGCACATTGATCCGGCTATCACAGCCGGACCATTTGTGACCACGATCAAGGATGTCACCGGGTTATTGATTTACTTTGCTTTTGCTTCGTTTTTCATCAGCCGCCTCAGTTAATTCCTGATCTATTCCCTAAGAGCGGAGGTTTTTGCGATGACTGCCGAAAATATTTATATAATCATCTCACGTGAATTAAAAGCAGGCGCACATCCCGGAGACCTTCTTGACTTATTTGAGGATTTAAAATTAGATGAACGGGTCGAAGTTATTGAACGGCTGCCAAATGCTGATGCAGCTTTGATCTTCCAGGAGATGGAAGATTTTGAACAGGCGGAGATCCTCAGGCTTTTAAGCGAAGAGCGGGCCAGGGAAATTCTCGGCACTTTAGCCTCTGATGACGCTGCCGACCTGATTGGGGAACTCTCTCCAGCTGAAGCGCAGGAAATGCTTGAGCGCTTCGATGAAGAAGATCAGCTGGATCTGGGTGATCTGCTCAGGTACCCGGAAGAGAGCGCCGGCGGGATCATGACCACCGAGTATATTTCCCTGCCGGCCGATATCTTTGTGGAAGAAGCGATTGCCAGGCTGAGAGAAATCGCTCCTGAAGCGGAAACCATTTATTATGTTTATGTTGTCGATCACGAAGGCCGGTTGATCGGTGTTTTGTCGCTGCGGGATCTGATCGCCTCTGTAGATGGCACACTATTAAGAGATGTTATGCGCAGCAATATAATCAGTGTTAACGCAGAGCTCGACCAGGAAGAAGTGGCCAGGGTTGTATCCAAGTATGACCTGTTAGCCGTCCCGGTTGTCGATGATCAGCAAAGGCTGTTGGGTATCATTACGGTTGACGATGTGATCGATGTTTTGGAACAGGAAGCAACCGAAGATATCTATCGTCTGGCCGGTGCGGGAGAAATTGCAGGTGTAGAGTTAACCGGGGCCCGGGTTAATAAAATTGTGCGGATGCGTCTGCCATGGCTGCTGATCAGCATGATCGGCGGGATTATTTCAGGCAGCGTGATCGGGGTTTATGAAAATACCCTGGAAGCAATCGTGATGCTGGCTGTTTTTATTCCGGTGATCATGGATATGGGCGGTAATGTGGGGACACAGTCATCGACCATTTATGTGCGTGGATTGGCTACCGGTGAAATTGACAGAAGCAAGGAATGGTCGTATTTCTTCAGAGAAGTGAAGATTGGGGCGGTAATGGGGGTGATCTGCGGAGTTATGATATCCATCATTGCCGTACTTTGGCAGGGCAACCCCTATCTTGGCCTGGTAGTCGGTATCTCCATGTTCTCTACGATCTGTGTTGCGGCTATTCTTGGCACAGTCATACCGATGCTCTGCAACCTGGTCAGGATTGACCCGGCCATTACAGCCGGTCCGTTTGTGACAACGATTAAAGATGTTACCGGGCTGCTGATTTATTTTGTGATAGCTTCTGCATTTCTTGAACACCTGCGCTGATCTCTCCGGATCAAGTTCGCTTTTGGCAAGAGGGGCTGAAAATACTGCCAGATAAGGATATTTAGACCACCCGCAGTTAAATCCACAGCGGTATAAATGTTAATTTTAAGAGGAAAATAGATACAATTTCCTCTTTTTTTTATATTTTTTTTGTTTTTTTGCAGGAAAATGGGGAATAGGGGTTGAAAAATGGAGAAAAGTGGTGTAAAGTGGTGTAAAAGTGGTTGAGATCGCTCCAAATGGAGGCGAACATATGTTTATCGGCGAATTCCAGTATACGCTGGACAGCAAGGGTAGGGTGTTTATTCCCTCGCGGCTGCGCGATGGCCTGGGCGAGCGCTTTATCCTGACCCGGGGCATTGAACCCTGCATCGCCGTTTATCCTCTTTCAGAATGGAACCGCACCGAAGAGAAGCTAATTAATAATCCAATGACTAAAAAAGACCTCCGCGCGTTAAACCGGATCATGTTTTCGGGGGCGATGGAGGTTGAGCTTGATAAACAGGGCCGCGCCCTGATCCCCCAGTATCTTAGAGAACACGCTAAAATCGATAAAAATGTGATGATTATCGGAGTCGGAGACCGGGTTGAAATATGGAACGAAGACTCCTGGAAGTCATACTATGAAAATGTCAGCGACAACCTGTCCGACATGCTTGAAAACCTGGAGCCGCCGCGTGACAGGTAAAACGGAGTCAGACCATGGTTGAACTACATCGACCGGTTTTGGAGAAAGAAGTCCTGGAGCAGCTTGTCCGGCAAAAGGATGGGGTATATGTAGATGCAACCGTTGGCGACGGAGGGCATGCTGAAGCAATCCTGGAAAGACTCGCAGCAGAGGGTTTCCTGATTGGTTTGGACTGGGATTACGAAGCACTCCAGAGGGCTCGTATAAGGCTGAAGAGGTTTGGGGAACAGGTTACCCTGATCCACGATAGTTACGCCAACCTGGAAGAGGTGCTTAAGGGCCTGAACCTGGATGCTGTTCACGGTATCCTGATTGATCTAGGCGCATCAACATTGCAATTAATGGATCCTGAACGCGGTTTCTCTTATCATCACGAAGGCGATCTTGATATGCGGATGGATCGTCGCCGTTCATTGACAGCCAGAGAGGTTATTAATACCTATTCGGAAGAACAGCTTGCAGAGATCTTTTTTCGGTTCGGTGAAGAGCGCTGGTCGAAGAAAATTGCTGCATTAATCGTGAAGGAAAGAGAACAGGGCAAACCGATTGATGACAGCATAACTTTAGCTGAATTGGTTAAGCAGGCTATACCAGCCCGCTTTCGACGGCACGGGGGCCACCCGTCACGCAAAGTTTTTCAGGCTTTAAGGATCGAGGTTAACCGTGAACTGGAAAATATTACAAAAGTATTGCCAGGAGCTGTCAGGGTGCTTTTTCCGGGGGGTAGAATTTGTATTATTGCCTATCATTCCCTGGAGGACCGGTTGGTAAAGAACTATTTTCGGGATTCAGCCGGAAAGTGTAATTGTCCGCCCAACCTGCCCTGTGTATGCGCTCAGAATGCTGAACTAAAAATCATTACCGGCAGAGCATTGAAGCCATCGCCGGAGGAAGTAGAAGCAAATCCCAGGGCCCGCAGCGCCCGGATGCGCGTAGCAGAAAAAATAGAGAAGGGTTCTTAAAAGGGAGAAGGTGTCGCAGATGCAAGCAGCAAGGAAATTGTCTCAACAGCAGCCCGGAGTTATTCAAAACCGGCCGTACCGGCATCCGGTTTATCAGCAGGTCCCGCAGCGGCGGGTTAAAAAGTTCAAGCTTATATCTCTTTCTCTGGCCTGTTTTGTTTTAAGCCTGGTAGTTGTTGCCCAATACTCAGCCCTGGTTATTACCAACTACCGGCTGAGCAGCGCACGATCGGAGATCGCCGTCATCCAGGATAGCACAAAACAGATGGAGATGGAGGTTGCACGGCTTAGTTCGGTAGGTGTGATTGAGGAAATTGCCAGAACATCATTGGGCATGGTTGAGCCTGAATTAAGTCAGCTGAGGATCATCGCGTCAGGGCGGGTGTTAAGTTCTCACGCCGGGGAGTGAAAAGCTTGTCAGATTTTGCAGTCAGCCGTAATACGGTAAAGAAGAGGATCATTTTTATCTTTGCGATGACCCTGCTCTTTTCCGTATACCTGATCGGCAGGCTGGCCTGGATTCAGATCGTGCAGGCGGATGAGTTATACGATCAGGCCTGGAAGCAGTGGAATCATAATGTTATTATTACGACCGGCCGCGGTGCCATCTATGATCATCAGGGCCGACTGTTGGCCGGAAGCACGGAGGTCCAGACTGTAGCTGCAGTTTCGCAGCAGATTGAGGACTCCGATGTGGTGGCCGGCGCGCTTGCGCCGCTGCTGGATATGAAAGAAGAAGAGATCGTTGAGCTCGTTATGCTGGATCGCAGTGCAGTATATATCAAACGCAAGGTTGATCCGGCAGTTTCCGAGGCGGTGCGTGAAATGAACTTGCCAGGTATAGTTTTATTTAATGAAGAGAAGCGATACTACCCGGGTGGCAATCTTGCTTCCCAGCTGCTTGGCTTCGTCGGCATGGACCAGGGGTGGTCTGGCTTGGAGTATTACTACGAACAGTATTTAAGCGGCAGCGAAGGCAGGTTGCATTATCCGGCTGATGCTCTGGGTCGTCAGCTTCCACACAATTATTACGGCAACCTTTTGCCTGAGCAGAATTGCAATCTTTACCTGGCAATTGATGAATCAATTCAACATATTGTTGAAAAGGAACTGGATCGGGTTATGGCTGAAGCTGCACCCAGACAGGCACTGGCAATCGCTGTTGATCCATACAGTGGAGCAGTGCTGGCAGCTGCAGCCCGCCCCGACTATGATCCGGTCCGTTACGATGATTTCGATCCCGAGCGTTGGAATCTGGCGCCGTTTACCTCAGCTTTTGAGCCAGGTTCAACCTTCAAGCTGATAACCCTGGCAGCTGTATTGGAGGAAGGATTATTTAATCCTGAAGAATATCATTACTGCCCGGGCTATGTAATCATTAACGGGCAGAAGATCAACTGCTGGACCGTAGATCGCGGCGGTTGCGGGACGATAACTTTTTATCAGTCTCTGGGGGCTTCCTGCAATACAGCTTATATAGCGTTGGGTAAAAGACTCGGAGCTGAAAAGATGGCCCACTATATTGAAGCTTTTGGCTATGGGAAATTGACCGGAGTTGATTATCCGGGTGAGAGCAGCGGCCTGGTTTTTGATCAGTCGATGCTTGGCCCGTTAGAGCTGGCCACCACCTCTTTCGGACAGGGGATATCAACTACCCCGGTGCAGCAGGTTATGGCCGTTTCCGCCATGATCAACGGCGGGTATCTTTATAAACCATACCTGGTTGAAGAAATCAGGAGTGAAGACGGGGAGATTATTTTTACCAGGGAGCCGGAACTGATCAGGCAGGTGATTTCTGCCGATACTTCAAGAAAAATGATTGAGATGATGGAAACAGTTATTCTGGAAGGTACTGGTAAAACCGCTGCCCTGGAGGGTTATCGCGCTGCAGGAAAAACCGGTACCGCTGAAAAACTGGGGGAAGACCAGTTGTACAGAAGTGATTCTTTCATTTATTCTTTCGTTGGATTTGCGCCGGTTGAGGACCCCCGCATTGTCCTTTTTGTCGCCGTTGATGGAGTAACCCAGGGGCCTCGTTTTGGTTCTGCGACCAGCGCACCACTTTTCAAACGGATCATGGAAGATGCTCTTAATTATTTGCAGGTTACACCGACCGAGATAACAGTAGTGGTGGATGATTTGAACTGATCCGGGGAGGGTGAGATGGATCTGAAAGGTAGCGACATAGCTGAAGCCTGCGAAGGCAAAATGTTACAGGGTAATCCGGATCAGCGGATAACCGGCTTCGCCATCGATTCAAGAGAGCTTAAACCCGGCGAGTTATTCGTTCCTTTCAGGGGAGAAAAAACTGACGGTCACCTTCACATCCAGGACGCTATCAGCCACGGTGCATCAGGATCACTGTTGGAAAAAGGGTCCGGATATTTGCCGCCGGTCGGGGACGATGTGCTGCTGATCGAGGTTGAGGACTCCCTTTCGGCATTGCAGCAGATTGCCACCTGGTACCGTAAACAGTTTGCGTCAACCGTAATCGGCATAACCGGCAGCAGTGGTAAAACAACCACCAAGGATTATACTGCCGGAGTTTTGGCATCAAGGTTTAATGTCTTAAAGACCGAGGGTAACCTGAACAATGAAATCGGCTTGCCCCTGACTTTACTTAAAATGGAAACAAACCACCAGGTGGCCGTCTTGGAGATGGGTATGAGTGCGCCAGGTGAGATTTATAGACTGTGTGAAATTGCCAATCCGTCAATCGGGGTAATCACCAATATCGGTGAAGCCCATATTGAATTGCTTGGATCATTGGATGCCATTGAAAAGGCGAAAGGAGAACTGCTTGATTACCTCGGCTCAGGCGGGGTAGCCGTTTTGAACGGCGATGATCCCCGCCTCCTAAAGCTTGGGGAACGCTACCCGGGAAAAGTGTACTACTACGGCTTTAACCAGGGCGATATAAAAGGCTTAGAGTTGTCTCAAAGGGGAGAAATGAGCTTTTTCCGGGTGCGTTTTCCAGATAAATCGGAAGGGTGGTTTAAGGCGCCCTTACCTGGGCGGGAGTCGGTTAGCGATGCCCTGGCGGCTCTTACCGTCGGTTATATCCTGGGATTAAGTTTGCCGGAGATGCAAAAGGGGCTTGAATCGAGCCAGACTTCAGCCGGCCGGCTCCAGGTTTACAATAACAGCGATGGGTTGGTAGTCATTGATGACAGTTACAATGCCAACCCCAGCTCTGTCAAGGCTGCAATTGATGTTTTATTTGAACTGGGAGGCAGAAATACTGTAGCCGTGCTGGGCGATATGCTGGAGCTCGGCTTTGCCTCCCGCGAAGCACACCAGGAGATCGGACGATACCTTGCCGAATCCGGTGTGACTTACTTTATCGCGCTGGGTGAACAGATGCAGATCGCAGCCCGCGAAGCTTTGGCAGCCGGAATGACCGTTTATGCTTATCAGACTCATGAAGATGCTCTCTGCCGACTCAGCAAGCTGCCGCTTGATCGGGGTTGGCATATTCTGATTAAAGGCTCAAGAGGAATGCACATGGACCAGATCGTTGCTTCGCTGCTTGAGCCTGACCCGGAAGGAGCTGGCGGATAATGGCGGCTAAAATCCTGATAGCGCTGCTGTCAGCATTCCTGCTCTCGGTGATAGTCTACCCCTTTTACATCAGGCGCATGGAAGTGCTGCAGTTTGGACAGCAAATCAGGGAAGATGGACCGGTTCGCCACTCCGCTAAAGCAGGCACTCCTACCATGGGCGGACTGGTGATTATCAGTACCGCAGTCCTTGTCACCGCTGCCGCCACCGGGCTGTCGCTCTCTTTCTGGTTAATTATGCCGGTATTCCTGGGCTGTGGGCTGCTAGGCTTTCTTGATGATTATAAGAAAATCGGCCAAAAACAATCTCTGGGCTTAAAAGCCAGATCAAAGCTGGCCGGTATGATCATCATCTCGGTATTGTTCATGATTCTGCTATTGATAACCGGTAATTATTCCACACTGGTGATGTTGCCCTTTTTTAATAAGATCCTGAACCTGGGATTACTTTACCCCATATTTGTAACTCTGCTGATTACCGGTTTCAGCAACAGCGTTAACTTAACTGACGGGATTGATGGTCTTGCTGCCGGTACCGCTGCCCTGTCTTTGGCGGCATTTGCCTATATTAGTTTGCAATCCGGGATGATCTCAATCGCGATCTTCTGCGCGGCCCTGGTCGGAGCCTGCCTTGGTTTCCTGGTTTTTAACCGCCATCCGGCTCGCCTTTTTATGGGTGATGTAGGTTCACTTGCCCTGGGTGGAGCCTTGGCAGCGGTTGCTGTATTAACGGGTACCGAAGTTCTATTGCTGGTGATCGGTGCTGTATTTGTTCTGGAGGCGCTTTCGGTAACCCTGCAGGTGGCATCATTTCAGTTAACCGGGAAAAGGATTTTGTTGATGAGTCCGCTTCACCATCATTTTGAGTTGAAAGGCTGGTCTGAGTGGCGGGTAGTCAGCGTTTTCTGGCTTGCCGGATTAATCTTTGCCCTGACCGGTATCTGGCAGTTTTATACCTGATGGCCAGGCTAAAGATTAATACTGGAATATTAAGTTCAATTGCAATGGGGGAGCGGTTTTGATCGATCTGATCAAAGGACAGAGAGTATTAGTGATTGGCATGGCCAGAAGCGGTCTTGCTGCGGCTGAACTGCTGGCGGCAAGCGGCGCTGCTAAGATTACCGTTACCGACCAGAAAAAACCGGAGGAGCTGCAGGAAGCTCTGGCCAGACTCAAGCGTTTGCCAACGGTCGAAACATACACCGGCTCTAATCCGCCCGAGCTTGTTACGGAGGAACTTTCTTTAATTATAAAAAGCCCCGGTGTGCCGCCGACCCTTGAACTGTTTAAAAAGGCCGGACAGCTCGATATACCGGTTATTTCAGAAATTGAACTGGCCTACCATTTTATCAGGACACCGCTGATCGGTATAACAGGAACTAATGGCAAAACTACTTCTACGGCACTGGTTGAAGCCATGCTTAACAAAGCCCGGTTTGACCCGGTGGTAGCCGCCGGTAATATCGGTAATCCACTCAGCGGCCTGGCCGGCAAGATCAGCGCCCAGGGTGTGATTGTGGTGGAGTTAAGCAGTTTCCAGCTGGAGAATATTAGAGATTTTCGACCCTTTATTGCGCTTTTTCTTAATTTTTCCGAAGATCATCTGGACTACCATGGCCGGCTGGAGCACTATTTTAAGGCTAAAGCCAGGATTTTTGAGAACCAGGTTAAGAACGATTATGCGATTCTGAATGCCGATGATCCGGCCGTAGCTGGCCTGGCCGAAAGATGCCGGGCAACAGTCCTCTGGTTTGGCCGCAGGCCGGTAAAAGCAGGCTGTGGAGTTGATCAGGGCTGGATAACTTTATATAAGGATCCGGAAGATCCTGTTCCCATTTGCCCCGTGCAGGAACTCGCCCTGCCCGGTGAGCATAATCTTGAAAACGCCCTGGCTGCTTCTACGGCAGCCTGGGCCGCAGGGGCTGATCTCGTTTCAATCGGGAAAGTGCTGCGTGAGTTTCAGGCCATCGAACACCGGCTGGAGCTGGTTAAAACCATCGATGGCGTGATCTATATCAATGACTCGAAAGGCACCAACCCCGGAGCTACCATAAAAGCACTGCGTTCTTTCCCTGGCAAAGACATTATTCTGATTGCCGGAGGCAAGGAAAAGGGCGCCGATTTTAGGGAGCTGGCCGCAGTAATTGCCGCTGAAGTCCGGTTCGTGATTCTGCTCGGTGAAACAAAAGAAAAACTGGCTGATGCAGTAAAAGAAGCCGGTTTCAGTCGATATAAATTTGCTGCCAACCTGGAAGAAGCTGTATCCCTGGCACAAGGGCAAGCCAGAACCGGTGATCTGGTATTACTTTCACCGGCCTGTGCCAGCTGGGATATGTTTACTGATTATGAAGAGCGGGGCAGGAGATTTAAAGAACTTGTTCACAACCTGGAGCCACATAAATCTTTGAAAGGGGCAGAGAACAGTGGGCTATAAACCAGCCAGCCATGAAGCGGACCGCATACTGCTGATCACTACCGTTTTGTTACTGGCGGTTGGCCTGGTCATGGTTTTCAGCGCCAGTTTTGTGGTGGCCGCCGAAAGCATGGGTGATCCTTACTATTTTCTGAAACGCCAGGCTCTCTGGACCGTTTTAGGCCTGTTTGGTTTAATGGTCTTTTCGAAGATTCATTACCAGGTTCTGAAGCGGTTTTCACTGCTGATCCTGCTGCTGAATTTTGTCCTGCTGGGGTTGGTTTTTTCGCCGCTGGGAACAAGCCTGGGCACCGAAGCGCAACGTTGGCTGGCTCTCGGGCCGGTTATAGTACAGCCTTCTGAATTCAGTAAAATGGCTTTTGTAATCTTTACCGCTGCATACATGAGCAGTCGCAGTTTAAATATCAGGCACACCTGGACGGCAACGATCCTGCCATTGGCGATCGCCTTTATTGCCTTTGTGCTGATCCAGATTCAGCCTGATATGGGAACGGCTTTAGTGGTCTTGGCAGGATCATTTTTAGTTGTTTTTTGCGCCGGTGTTCCGGTTGTAAAAGCGGCCTGTTTATCGCTGATTTCAATTCCGCCTGTTGCCTGGGTTACTCTGCAGGAGGAATACCGGGTGCAGCGCCTCTTTACCTTTTTCGATCCCTGGGCTGATCCGACCGGTTCCGGCTACCAGATCATTCAATCGCTTTATGCTTTAGGACCGGGACATATTTTCGGCAGTGGATTGGGTCAGAGCCGGCAAAAGCTCTTTTATCTGCCTGAGCCGCATAATGACTTTATATTTGCCGTAATCGGTGAGGAACTTGGTTTCATAGGCGCTGTTGCCATTATTTTACTTTATCTGTTGATCATCTGGCGCGGATTTCAAATTGCCGTCAAGGCTCCGGATCTGTTCAGCAGTTTACTGGCAGCCGGTCTGACTTTTGTTTTCGGGCTTCAGGTCTTAATCAATATTGCCGTTGTCACGGCCTCACTGCCGGTTACTGGTATTAATCTGCCGCTGATCAGCGCCGGCGGAAGTTCAGTGTTCTTTACGCTGATATCGATCGGTATATTGCTGAACATTTCGCGGCACACACGGGAAGAAAGTTTCCTGAACGGGAGGGCAGCGCGATGAGATTGATTATCGGCGGAGGAGGAACAGGCGGGCACATTTACCCCGGTCTGGCGCTGGCCAGATACGCGCTGGCAGTCAAAAAGGACAATGAAATCCTCTTTGTCGGGAGCGCTGCAGGTCTGGAGCAGAAAATTATCCCTTCTTCCGGTTTTAAATTGGCTACAATTCCGGCCAGTGGTTTTCAGCGCAGTTTCAGGCAGATCGGCTTGTTCCTCAACAGCTTTTTTAAAGGGATCGCTCAGGCTTGCACTATTATCAATGATTATAAGCCTGATGTAATTCTCGGTACCGGGGGGTTTGTAGCTGCCCCGCTGGTGGTAGCTGCTCTGATAATGAGGGTGCCGGTAGTTATACATGAACAAAATGCCCTGCCAGGATTGGCCAACCGGTTGCTGGCGCCTTTTGTCAGCAGGGTATGCGTTTCTTTTGTTGAGACTGGAAAGAAAATGCCCCGCTGCAGCAGGGTTGAACATACCGGTAATCCTCGTTCTTCCGAAGTCGCCAAATATACCCGCAGTGAGGGGTGCCGGTATCTGGAGCTGGATGAAAACCGGCTCGTTATCCTCGTTTTTAGCGGCAGCCGAGGCGCTTTAAAAGTAAATGAAGTGGTCAGTGAATACCTTTTGCATACTAATTTGCCGGAAGATCTGACGGTTATTTTTGTAACCGGGGATCTATATTTTAAAGAGATTAGCGGAAAACTAGACCCGCTGCCCGGTCAGGTAAAACTATTTCCTTACCTGGACCGGATGCCGGAAGCTTTGGCAGCTGCAGATCTGGCTATTACCCGCAGTGGTGCAACCACCCTGGCTGAGCTGACAGCTTTGGGGTTACCGGCGATTTTAGTGCCTTCGCCGAATGTGGTTAATAACCACCAGTATTTCAATGCCCGGATCCTGGCGGATGTCGGTGCAGCAATATTAATTGAGGAAAAGGATTTTAACCGGGATCGGCTTGAGAGAGAGATCAACAGGATATCCGGCAAACCGGATCTCAGGGCCGGGATGAAGCAAAAAAGCAGAGCTTTGGGGGTTGTAGACGCCGCAGAGAGGCTTTACCGCTCCCTGGAGGAGGTGGCATCATGAGTATTGTTGATCTTCTCGGCCACAAGCTGGTTAACGGCCTGAAAGTTGATGAGCCGATGTCTGAGCATACTTCCTGGCAGGTTGGCGGCCCGGCAGATTATTATGTCTGTCCTTCCGGGTTAAGTGAGCTGATCGAAATTTTATCTGCCTGTTCCGAATATAACCTGCCCTATTATGTAATCGGCAATGGCACTAACCTGTTGGTGCTGGACGGTGGCATCAGGGGCCTGGTAATCAATATCGGTTCAGCATTTTCCTATGTTAAGCCGGAGGGTGAAAAACTGGTAGCCGGAGCAGGCACTCCAATGACCCTGCTGGCTTTTACAGCAGCTGAGGAATCGTTGATCGGTCTCGAATTTACCGTTGGGATTCCCGGTTCTCTTGGTGGCGCGGTTATTATGAATGCCGGTGCTTTTGGCGGTTATATCGGAGGAAAAGTGGGTGCGGTCAGGCTTGTTTCTCCTGACGGCAAACCGGTTGAAATGAAACGTAACGATCTGTCGTTCGGCTACCGTAACAGCAACCTGGTTGGCAAGGGCGTTGTATACGAGATTGAGCTCGAATTGCAGAAAGGCGATCAGGCTGAAGCGAAGCGACTGATCGAATATTTTCTCGCTGAGCGCCGCCGCCGTCATCCAAATTTGCCAAGTGCCGGTTCGGTATTTCGCAACCTGCCGGATCAGCCTGCCGGATTAATTATTGAACAGGCCGGAGCAAAGGGCATGCGTATTGGCGGAGCCGAAGTATCGAATCAACACGCCAACTTTATTGTTAACCGGGGTGGTGCGTCCGCAGCAGATGTATTAAAGCTGATTGAAACAGTCCAAGCCCTGGTCATGGAAAAATATGGAATGGAACTGAAACCGGAAGTAAAAATTGTTGGAGAGGGGCTAAAAAGTTGAAGCGGAGTCGTGAGCGCATGAGAACTTCAACTAACCGACGCGGGATTTCCGGCTGGAAAAAAGCCCTTCGCTATCTTTTCAGGCTTACCCTGCTGGCCGGCTTACTGATCCTGGCCATGTATGCAGAAACCTATTTTACCATTACCGAAATCAGGGTAACCGGTGACAGCAATGTTCCGGCAGCCGAAATAATAAAGGCATCCGGTGCTGCCGATGCACGCAACATATTCTTTTTAAGGGAGAAAAAGGCAGTCGAGCTGATTAAAAAACAGTACCCGCAACTGGAAACAGTGGCTATCAAGCGCGATCTGCCCGGGACTGTGACGATTAAGATTGACGAGCGGACTCCTGTCGCGACGATCATGACTGCTGACGGTTACTGGCTGATTGATAAAAATACTGTCTGTTTTGATTTTACAGCAGATAAGAATCCCGGGTATCCCCTGATAACAGGCCTTGACGGTGGAATTATCGCACCGGGAATGCCGCTTAATTGCCCTGCCAGGGCGAAGGTTTTACAGGAGTTTTTTAAGGCCTGGGGTGGAGCTGATTTTGCGGAGCTGGATTCGCTTGACTTGAGCAGTAACTATAACCTTATAGTGCACACCGATCAGCAGATGGAAGTCTGGCTGGGCGACAGTTCCAACATGAGTCAGAAACTTTTGCTGGTTGAGAGGAGTCTGCCTTTTTTACCGGAAACTGGAAAAATTAAACTGGATGTCCGTTCCGGCAGTCGCCTGATTGTAGCCGGAAATGTGATGATCAAAGAGAAGGGGGTGGAGCCGTAGGGGTAAAAGGAAATTGTTGCGATGTGTAGAAGTATTTAGAAATCTGCGAAAGCGTCACCATGTTTGGAAGGGTAAGGGGGTTTTACAGTGATCAAAAGAAACTACCTCGTGGGAATCGATGTTGGTACGGCAGAGGTCAGGGTTGGGCTCGGCGAGCCCCGTCCGGATGGAACTGTCAGCATTATTGGCTTAGGTCTCAGCCCTTCCGATGGTGTACGTAAGGGGGTTATCGTAGACCTTGATAAAACGGTTGAAGCGATTGCCACTGCGGTAGAAGAAGCCGAAAGAATGGCCGGTTTAAAAATTGATTCGGCTTACGTCGGGCTAAAGGGGTTAAATATCGAACTGATCAGCAATCGCGGCGTAGTGGCTGTGAGCGGTGATAATCGCGAGATTAGGGAAGAAGATATTGAACGGGTAATGCAGGCGGCGAGAGTTGTTGCCCTGACCCTGGATCGTGAAATCGTCGATGTTATCCCCCGGGAATTTATTGTCGACGGTTTTGACGGAATTCGGGACCCCCTGGGGATGCTTGGAGTCAGATTAGAAGTTGATGCCCTGGTGGTTACCAGCCTGATCACTTCACTCCATAACCTTCTGCGTTGTGTGAATAAGGCAGGAATTAACATCAGGGGCCTGATCCTGCAGTCGCTGGCCAATTCGGAGATCTCCCTGTCACCTGATGAAAAAGATTTAGGTGTTTTTCTGGTTGATATCGGGGCGGGAACAACCGAAATATCCCTTTTTCAGCATGGAAAGTTACAGAAAATGGGAGTTGTGCCGCTTGGCGGGGATCACATTACCACCGATCTGGCGGCCGGCCTGCGGATTAACCACTTTAAGGCCGAAGAACTAAAACGTGAACACGGTTCTGCACTGCTGACCAATGCGGAAAGCGAGCCGAAAATAGAAATCAAGACAGTAGGCAGCAATGAGCTCAGGCTGGTGTCGGAAAGAGAGCTCACTGGATTTATCGAGCCGAGGGTCCAGGAGATTTTACAGATCACCAGAGAAGAAATGGTTAAACTAGGCTGGCCATATTTGCCACCGGCCGGGGTTGTTCTGCGCGGAGGGGTTTCCTCAATGAACGGGATTCTTGAGGTTGCCCGCCAGTATTTTGAGAGCGATCAGGTCCGGGTAGCCGATTTTAATGTGGTCGGTATTCAAAACCCCATCTATTCGACAGTGATTGGCCTGTTATATTATGCACAGCGTAATCAGCCCCGGATGTATAACTCTGAAAAGGGTAAGCCGGCAAGAAGGCAGGGTCCGGGTTTCTGGCAGCGCTTAAAAGACTGGATGACCGATATTATTGAATAAAAAGCAGACCATTTATGGGAGGTGCTTTAAATGATCGAGTTTGACATTGAAATGGAACAGTTTGCTTCTATCAAGGTGGTTGGAATTGGCGGGGGCGGCAGCAACGCGGTGAACAGGATGATTGCCGCCGGCCTTAAGGGAGTCGATTTCTGCGCCGTTAATACAGATGCTCAGGCCTTGTATCTGGCTAATGCTGCAACTAAAATTCAGATCGGCGAACAGCTGACCAAGGGGCTCGGAGCCGGAGCAAATCCGGAAATCGGGCGTAAAGCAGCTGAAGAAAGCCGCGACTCCATCGAAGCAATGCTAAAAGGGGCCGATATGGTCTTTGTAACCGCCGGTATGGGCGGCGGAACCGGAACCGGAGCTGCTCCGGTGGTGGCAGAAGTTGCCCGCAAACTGGGCGCTCTTACCGTCGGGGTGGTAACCAAACCCTTCAGCTTTGAAGGTAACAAGCGTAAACAGCAAGCGGAAGAAGGGATGACCGTCTTAAAAGAGAAGGTCGATACCTTAATAACAATTCCCAACGACCGGTTGCTGCAAATCGTTGAAAAGAAAACGCCGCTGCTTGAAGCTTTCCGGGTGGCTGACGATGTCCTGCGCCAGGGCGTACAAGGTATATCAGACCTGATTGCCGTTCCCGGTTTGATCAACCTTGACTTTGCCGATGTGCGGACGATCATGGCCGAAACCGGTCCTGCCCTGATGGGTGTCGGGCAGGGCAGCGGGGAAAATCGCGCTGCCGAAGCGGCAAAGGCCGCTACCAGCAGTCCGTTGCTTGAAATATCTATCGAAGGGGCCAAGGGAGTCTTGATCAACATTACCGGCGGCTCGGACATCAGCCTCTATGAAATTGAAGAGGCGGCGAACATTGTTTCCAATTATGCCGATCCTGAAGCCAATATCATATTCGGCTCGGTAATTGATGATAACTTTAAAGATCAGGTGCGGGTAACGGTAATTGCCACCGGTTTCAGGGCTGCCCAGCAGAACTTCCGCCCCAAGCTGGCCGCTGTCGGCGGAACAGCTTTTAATCGCGGGGAGAACCTTGATTCACCAACCTGGTCTCGCTGGCAGCAACAGGATAAAATAGTTAACGAGTAATCCTTAATAATTGGTTTTCACTCTGATCTGGCGGCTCTCTTCCTTGGCGGAAGAGGGCCGCTGTTTTTATCATAAAGCGCAAAATATAGCTTTACACACAATATGTTGTGGTCTATAATAGAAAAAATGCAATATATTGATGGGAGGGCTCTTCATGAAATGCCCTTTCTGTGGTGAAGCCGACACCAGGGTTCTTGACTCCAGGGCTGCCCAGGAGGCAACGGCCATCAGACGCAGGCGACAGTGCACAGTATGTACCAACCGCTTTACAACGATGGAAAAGATTGAAGAAGAGCCGCTGGTGGTGATTAAACGCGACGGCCGGCGGGAGCTTTTTGATTCCTCCAAGATCCTGAAAGGACTGCTCCTGGCCGGGCAGAAACGCAATATTCCCTTATCCCGCTGGGAAGAAGTTGTTGAAAACCTTGAACAGGAGCTGCGCAGCAGCTATGTTAGAGAGGTTACAACCGACCGGATCGGCGATATTATTCTGGCTCGCCTGCGTGAGATTGACGAAGTGGCTTATGTCAGGTTCGCCTCGGTTTTCAGGCAATTTCCCGATGTTGAAGCATTTAAGAAAGAACTTCAGGTCATGCTGGACGATAAAAAAATAACAGGCAGAACAGGGGGCAGCGGAATTGAAAAATAACAGCGAATCAGCTGAATCACAGGATAGTCCGGCAAAGCAAAATAGTTTTTTGGAAATCCGCAAAAGGGACGGAAGAATCGTTACTTTTAATGCAGAAAAAATCACGGACGCTATCTTTAAAGCTGCGGCAGCAGTCGGCGGCAGCGATCGGGGGATTGCCGAAAACCTGACCCGGCAGGTGATCATAAGCCTCAAGGAAAAAGCACACAGCGTCATTATTCCAACGGTCGAAGAGGTCCAGGACGAGGTGGAGAGAGTCCTGATCGAAAACGGCCATGCCCGGACGGCCAAGGCCTACATCCTGTACCGCGACCGCCGGACCCGGATACGCGAAGGCAAGTCGGAACTGATGGATGTCGTAAAAGATATCCTCGTTGAAACCAGCCGTGAGAATGCCAATATCAGTAACTCACCTTCGGCAAAGATGCTGCAGATCGCTTCGGCGGCAAGCAAGCAGTATTACCTCAGCAACCTTATACCTGAAGAATATTCCAGGGCGCATGAAGAGGGCGCCATGCATATACACGATCTTGATTATTACAGTAAAACTCTGAACTGCCTGCAGATTGATCTCTCCAAGCTGCTGCAGCAGGGCTTTAACACCGGCTACGGTTATATCCGCCCACCCAAACGTATTGCTTCTGCCGCCGCCCAGGCGGCGATCATCCTGCAGAGCAACCAGAATGACATGTTCGGCGGGCAGAGCTTCCCACATTTTGATCGCAGCATGGGTGAAGTGATCCGCAGTTTTAAAACTGTCCCCGGTTACGAAGAAATCTACCAGTCTATGGAAGGTTTAATTTATAACTTAAATACTATGCACTCCAGGGCGGGTGCGCAAGTACCGTTCAGTTCCTTAAATTTTGGCACAGATACTACCGAAGAGGGGCGGATGGTGAGCAAGGCAGTCCTGGAGGCTTTTCGTCGCGGACTTGGGCGGGGCGAGACACCGATCTTTCCCAACCTGGTCTTTAGAATCAAGGAAGGTGTAAATTTTAATCCCGGGGACCCCAACCACGATCTATATCGCCTGGCCCTGCAGGTGGCTGCCCGCCGGATGAACCCTACTTTCAGTTTTATGGACAGCAGCTTTAACCGGGCTTTCGGGGATGAGGTGTCATACATGGGTTGCCGTACCAGGGTTATTGCCAACCGTCATGGGGCTGAAGTGTCAGCTGGGCGGGGCAACATTGCTCCGGTAACTCTCAATTTACCGCGGATTGCCCTTGAGAGCAAAGGTCAGCAGGAGCTTTTTTTCGTGCAGCTCGATCGGGTGCTGATTATTGCTGTTCGTCAGCTTTTACACCGCTTCGAAGTTCTTTCCCGGCTTAAAGCCCGCGATCTTCCCTTTTTGATGGGCCAAAAACTTTACCTGGATGCGGAAAAGCTCGGATCTGAAGATTCAATTCGTGACGTTATCAAACATGGGACTTTGGCCATCGGCTTTATCGGTCTGGCTGAAACCCTGCAGATGCTGATCGGCAAACATCATGGCGAAGATCAGGAAGCGCTTGAATTTGGATTAAAGATTATTGAACATATGCGCAGGCGCACTGACAGCTTCGCTGAAGAATATGACCTGAACATTGTGCTGGTTGCCACCCCGGCTGAAGGGTTGGCCGGCCGGTTTGTAAAGATGGACCGGGAACGATTTGGCACTATTCCCGGGGTAACCGACAAAGAATACTATAGTAACTCATTTCATATTCCGGTTTACTATACCATGTCGATGTTTGACAAGATTGCCGGTGAAGGCAGATTTCACAGCCTTTGCAATGCCGGGCATATCAGTTATACCGAGCTCGAAGCTCCTCCGGCTAACAACCTGGACGCTGTCGACAGTATTGTCCGGATGATGGCTCAATCCGATTTCGGTTACGGCGGTATCAATTTCCCGATCGACGAATGCCGGAACTGTTCATTCAGTGGTGTATTCAATGGAAGTTGCCCTCAGTGCGGCAGTCCGGATATCAGGCGAATTCGCAGGATAACCGGTTACCTGTCCACTGATGAACGTTTTAATGAAGCCAAGTTGAGTGAACTTAAGGATCGTCGGGTGCACTATAAACCCGCTGTGGAGCGGTGAAGCTGCAGGTAGCCGGTTTAAAGCCGGAAAGCATCGTTGACGGTCCGGGTATCAGGGCTACTGTCTATTTTCAGGGCTGCCCCCATCGTTGCCCTGGTTGTCACAACCCGGATACCCATGATCCTGAAGGCGGGTGTAGTTGTGACCTCGCTGAGGTGGTTCAGTGGGTTGATAGCTGCCACGGTATTTCCGGGGTGACTTTATCCGGCGGAGAGCCTTTTGCCCAGGCTGAAGCAGCTTCAAAGCTTGCTGATCAGATTGTCGGCCATGGCTATAATCTCATTCTCTACAGCGGTTATACCTATGAAAGGTTGCAGGAATATAGCCGGGATAATCAACATATCCGGCAGCTTTTGTCTTCAGCCTGGTTGTTGGTCGACGGACCCTATCTGGAGAAAAGGCAGGATCTGAATCTTCCCTACCGGGGCTCATCAAACCAGAGAATAATTGATCTTCAGGCTACTGCCAGGGCAGGAAAAGTGGTTGAATGGACGTGTTAAATAGGGATCAGAATAAAATCGGGTTTGACCTGATCAAGAATGGTCAGCTAGCTTTTTTACAGACACCCCTGTTTGAAAAATACGGCCGGTTGGAACATGGTTTTTCTACTCGGATTGGCGGCTGCAGCAGGGGCAGTTTGGAATCGCTTAATATGGCTTTTCACACCGAAGATAACCCGGATAATGTGCTTGAGAACAGGCGGCGCTTTTTTGACTGTTTCGGGATCGATTTCAGGCAGATAGTATCGGCAATCCAGGTCCACGGAACGACGATTAATACTTTTAATGACAGCCAGCGTGGAGAAGGTGCGCTGCCGGACAGTGCCCGAATAAAATGTGACGCGCTGGTTACAAGCGAGCCAGGACTGGTTCTTGCTGCTTATGCTGCTGACTGCATGCTGCTTTACTTTTATTCAGCTGACAGGCCGGTGATAGCGCTGGCTCATGCCGGAAAGCAGGGAACCCTGGGCCGGATAGGCTCACAGGTGATTGATTATCTCTGCCGACAGTACCAGATTAAACCGGATCAGCTGCTCGTGGCCATGAGCCCCGCTGTTTGCCGAAACTGTTATCAGATCGGTCTTAAGGATGCAGAATCCTTTATAGAGGCGGGATGGGCTGACCGACGCTATCTTGAACCGGCAGAAAATAATCTCTTCAAGCTGGATCTTGCCTCAATAAACTTGACCCAACTGCTGACGGCGGGGATTAATGATGATAATATTGCCATAAGCGGACTTTGCACCTCCTGTAACCCGGACCTTTTTTATTCTTACCGTCGTGATCAGGGGCATACCGGCCGGATGATCGGTTTTATAGCCTTAAAAGAGCAAAGTAGAGGTCAAAAAGTTGGATAACAGGCGCAAAAGACAGGCAAAACAGCGGTTTGAGGTTCTGCCCGGTCAGGGAAAGCGATTCAGCTTCAGCACTTTTAAGCAGGCTGCCGTTTTTTATATCCTCCTCCTGCTTGCCCTTGTTATATTAGTTCAACTTGGTTACCACTGGCTGGGTGAACAATTTCAATCCTGGCGACTGGGAGTAGTGCAGGCCGAGTCCGGCTATATGCTGCAGCAGGCGGAACTCACCGGCATTGTAACCCGGCATGAAACGATAGTTCAAGCGCCTGTTGATGGAGTGATTATACAGCTTGCTGCGGTCGGAGAGCGGGTTCCGGTCGGTTATACTTTAGCCAGAATCGGTCAGTTGTCACCCGCTGATATGCAAATTTTACTTGATGCTGAAGAACCTGAATTGGGAGAGGAACTGTGGGGCAGGATTCAGCAATACTGGCAGGAATTCTTCCCGGAAGAAGGTGAGGAATCACCGGGAACGGCGGAGAATATGCCGGTTTTTACTGATATCGTCGTGATCGAAAGTGCTGAAGCAGGATTTGTCTCCTATTACCTCGATACATGGGAAAACCAAAACGAGCTCCTTTACATTTCACCGGAAGATTTGGAGCTTACTGTCCCAACCGGAACTTATACAGTGGAAGGTGACCTGGTCCGGCGCGGGCAGCCGATTTTGAAAGTTGTCGATAACTGGCAGTGGTATTTTAATGCAGTACTGCCCATTCATCCGGGTCGGTTGATTGCTGCATTGCAGTCAGCGGAACTAACTTTTGAATTTGCTCCGGGGGAACCGGTTGCAGCTGAGCTTGTAAACCAGGAAATCGATGAAGCGGCTCAGGAAGTACGTCTTACTTACCTGATTGATAAACAGTTGCCTGGTTTTGACCTGGTGCGTGTAACCCGTGCCGCTTTGCTCTACGAACAGAAGAGCGGTATAATTGTGCCTGAAGAAGCTGTTTTCAGTAAGGATAACATCACCGGGGTTTACCTGAATCAGAGCGGCCGAGTGGTATTTATGCCCGTTGAAGTGGTGGAGAAACAGGCAGATAAGGTAATGGTTGAAGGCCTGCAGCCTCATAGCCTGATCATCACCCGCCCCGAACTGGTTACAGAAGGTCAACGGCTTAATTAAATTGTACATTAGGTAAATGAAAGGGTTTCAAATTGTTGCTGTTAGAAAAGAATTACAACGACGTAAAAACCACGATCGCAGCCGCAGCAGCCCGTGCCGGCCGTGATGCCAAAGCTGTCCGCCTGGTGGCTGTGACCAAGACAGTCGGAATTGATCAGGTCCGACAGGCTTTAGACCTCGGAATAACTGATTTCGGTGAAAACCGGGTCCAGGATGCTGCCCCCAAGGTTAACGCCCTGCCGCAGGCGATTTGGCATTTTATCGGCCACCTGCAGTCGAACAAAGTAAAAGATGTTCTACCACATTACAGCATGATTCACTCTCTGGATCGCTCTTCACTGGCTGAAGCAATACAGGCCGGTGCGGAGAAGTTGGATATAACCGTTGACGCGCTGGTGCAGGTAAACATTGCCGGGGAAGATCGTAAATTTGGCCTTGATCCGCTTGAACTGCCTGCTTTTTTAAAATATGTGCGCGGTTTGGAGCGAATCAGAATTTGCGGCTTGATGACCATGGCCCCTTATGTTGATGATGCAGAAGAGGTCCGGCCGGTTTTCCGGGAGCTGCGCAAACTGCGCGACCGTTACGCTGTTCCTGATCTACCCTTAAATGTGCTTTCAATGGGCATGACTAATGATTATAGTATTGCAGTGGAAGAAGGAGCTACTATGGTGCGGATCGGTAGCGCTCTTTTTAACTGAAAAATTTATGATGGCGGTGATTATAATCAGATTTATAGCTGACGGACTCTTATTTTTTCTTCAGATCTACAGTTTCATTGTCCTGGCCAGGATTATTTTATCCTGGTTTATGGTTGGCGGGGCGGGAAATCCCACCTTGTCGTCAGTCTACCGTGTGTTATTCGGTCTTACCGAACCTTTACTGGCGCCAATCAGAAAACTGATCCCCCCAATTAAGATGGGTATGGCTTACCTGGATCTATCACCTTTTATTCTGCTGATTTTAATCAGTTTGGCAAGACAGATCGTATACCGTTATTTCTTTTTATAACAGTAAGGAGCGTTTTTTAATTTGATAACAGCAGCGCCGCTATCCGAGGCAGAAAAAAAATGGCTGCAGAATTTTGAACGCAAGCTTGAGGTGCTCAGCGGTAATCGAACTTTGACAACGTCCTTTTTAGACCCCCGCCAGCTTGAATTGGCTGAAGCTGCCCTGCGGAAAGAGGAGAGTCTTTCTTACACTGTTTTCGGCGGCTATCCCGACGCGGAAAGAAACATTCTCCACATTTTTCCGGCGCAGCAGAAAGAAAGACTGCCCGAACTTGAGGCGATTCAGGTCAGCTGGAAAGATCTGTCAGCCGAAACCGGGCATCGCGACCTGCTTGGTGCGATCCTCGGCCTGGGCTTAAAACGCGATCAGGTGGGAGATATAATTCTTACCGGCAAGCAGCAGGCGGTGATCTTTGTTGCCTCTGCACAGGCCGGTTATATCAGCGCTAACCTTACTGCCGTCGGTCATAATCCGGTCGATTGCGCCGTAATTGATCTTGCTGAGCTGCCACTGCCTGAAGATGATGGCCGGGAGATCAGGGGAACCGTGGCCAGCCTGCGGCTGGATTCAGTTTTATCGCTCGGTTTTGGGCTTTCGCGCTCCCGGATTGTCATGTTGATTAAAGGTGGACTGGCCAGGGTAAATTGGCGGCCCATCAACTCGCCGGCGCACCAGTTAAAAGAAGGGGATCAGGTATCACTGCGCGGCCGCGGGCGGCTCCTGGTATCCGCCGTGCAGGGCGAAACCCGTAAAGGAAGAATCCATCTTCAGTTAAAACGATACAGTTAATCAAAAACTGCTTAGTTTTTAATTGATTTTCCGACTAGTTGTAAAGGGGGAGAGCAGGGATGACGATAACACCTTTGGATATTCAGAACAAGGAATTTGAACGGGCTTTCAGGGGCTATGAAATTGACGAGGTGGACGATTTCCTTGATCGCGTTTCCAAAGACTTAGAACAGTTGATCAGGGAGAACAAGGATTATAAGGAAAAGGTTGAGCAGCTGCAGGAAAAGAACAAGAATTATCATAAAATGGAAGAAACAATGCATAATGCCATCGTAGTTGCCCAGGAAACGGCCGAAGAGGTTAAGCAAAACGCCAGGAAAGAAGCAGAACTGATTAAAAAGGATGCAGAACAGGAAGCGAAAAGAATTATCGAAGAGGCGCGCTTGCTTTCCGGTAAAGTCCTTGCCGAGCACGAAGAGTTACTTAAAAGGGCAAGGATTTTCAAAATGAGGTTTAAATCATTCATGGAAACCCAACTGGCATCTTTGGAAAGCGATGACTGGATGGAGGAGCAGCTGAAAGGTCATGAGATACGCAGGCCTGTAGTACAAAAACAACCGGAAACTGATTTAAAACCGCAGCCTTCAGCCGATGAAGCAGTCAAGAAAGAGAAGGATGCGCTGGAGCCGCCTCTGCCACGACCGCGCCTTGAACTGGCACCGAACCGTGAGCCTGAATCTGATCCTGAATGAATGAAGGGCAGGCGATATTGCAATTATCGCCCGGTCGTGCTAAAATTTACGGCAAGTGCTGTGAACGGGACATATTGACGCCTTTAAAGCTTACAAAGAGAACCGGTGACAGGTGAAAGTCCGGTTAAGCAATGGTGTGCAAGATCACCCGGGAGGACCCGCACCAAATTCCAACGGGAAGAGTAGATGCGGGCGGCCACCGCCGTTATCGGTTTTAAGTAAGAGATTATGCCCTGGAGGCTTAGTCTCTAGGGTGGTACCGCGGGATACAATCTCGCCCCTTATCGGGGCGAGTTTTTGTTATGGCGGGCTGCAAACTAGATCTGGGAGGATTTAATGATGGACTATCGCGAAACCCTTAACCTGCCTCAAACTGAATTTCCAATGCGTGCCAATTTGCCGGTACGTGAACCTGATCTGCTGAAGTTCTGGGCTGATATCGATATAAACAAACTGGTGAATGAAAAATACTCCGGGGCGCCAACTTATATCCTGCATGACGGACCGCCTTACGCCAATGGTGATATCCACATGGGGACAGCCCTTAACAAGGTGCTCAAGGATATTATTAATAAATATAAAACTATGCGGGGCTTTAACTGTCCTTATGTGCCGGGCTGGGATACGCACGGCTTGCCGATTGAACACCAGATTATCAAGACTAAAAAGGTAAACCGCAAAGAGATATCGGCGTTGGAATTCCGTAGAATGTGCCGTGATTATGCATTGAGCTATGTTGATATCCAGCGGGAACAGTTTAAGCGGCTTGGCGTGCGGGGCGACTGGGACAACCCGTACTTAACCTTAATCCCTGCCTATGAAGGCCGCCAGATCAAAATATTCGGGACCATGGCCGAGCGGGGCTATATTTATAAAGGAATGCGCCCTGTTTACTGGTGCGCCGAATGCGAAACAGCATTAGCTGAGGCTGAAATTGAGTACGGGATGAAAACTTCGGATTCCATTTATGTCAAATTTGCCATTCTTGACGATAAAGGATTGTTTGGGGGAACTGAAAACAAATACTGTCTGATCTGGACTACCACTGCCTGGACCATCCCGGCCAACCTGGCTATTGCTGTCCATGCCGATTTTGACTATGTTCTTGCCGATGCAGGAGATGAGCAGTACCTGCTTGCTGAAAGCCTGTTGGAAGATGTGGCGGAAATTGCCGGTGCAGAGAAACCCTGGACGATAGTAAAAAGGTTTAAGGGCAGTGATCTGGTGGGCATTCGCTGCCGTCATCCACTCTTTGAGCGGGAGTCGATCATGCTGATTGGCGATCACGTGACCCTGGAGCAGGGCACCGGTTGTGTGCATATTGCTCCCGGACATGGCCATGAAGATTTTGCCATCGGTCAGGCTAATAACCTGCCGGTGCTCAGCCCGCTTGATGACCAGGGAGTTTTTACAGAGGAAGCCGGTAAATATTCCGGAATGCGCTATGATCGGGGCGGAAAACAGGTAATTGAAGATTTAAAGGATGAAGGAGCCTTAATCCGTTCCATGCCGATTGAGCATCAGTATCCAAACTGCTGGCGCTGCAAACAGCCGGTTCTTTACCGCGCTACAGAGCAATGGTTCGCTTCAATTGACGGTTTTCGGCAAGAGGCGCTCAATGCCATCAAAAAAGTGAACTGGACTCCTTCCTGGGGTGAGGAAAGAATCTACAATATGATTGCTGAGCGCCAGGACTGGTGCATTTCCCGCCAAAGGGTCTGGGGAGTGCCGATTCCAATTTTCTATTGTGAATCCTGTAATGAAGTGATAATTAACAAAGAAACGATCGAAGCGGTCAGCAACCTTTTCACAGTCGAGGGATCGGACGCCTGGTTCGCCCGGGAAGCGAAGGAAATTCTTCCGGAAGGCTACCAGTGTCCGCATTGTGGCGACAGTAATTTCCGTAAGGAGAAAGATACGATGGACGTCTGGTTTGATTCAGGGTCGAGCCACGATGCTGTCCTGGAAACCCGCGACGAACTGAGCTGGCCGGCCGATCTTTATCTTGAGGGGAGCGATCAATACCGAGGCTGGTTTCACTCCTCGCTGTTAACCGCAGTAGCTACCAGGGGAGAGCCACCTTATCGGGCGGTCCTCAGCCACGGCTGGGTTGTTGACGGTGAAGGTAAAAAAATGTCCAAATCGCTTGGTAATGTTATCGCTCCGGAACAGATCATTAAACAGTATGGAGCAGATATTTTGCGTCTCTGGGTCTCCTCGGCCGATTTTACCAGCGATATTCACCTGTCCAATGATATTCTCAAGCAGTTGATCGAGGTTTATCGGAAAATCCGCAATACAATCCGTTTTCTGCTTGGAAATTGCTACGATTTTAACCCTGAACGGGATGCAGTAGAATGCGGATCAATGGAGGAACTGGATCGCTGGGCACTTTTCCGGCTATCAGAGCTGCTGGAGAAGATTACCTCAGCTTATGAAAAATACGAATATCATCAGTTTTTCCATGCCCTGCATAACTTCTGTGTCGTCGATTTGAGCAATTTCTACCTTGATATTATCAAAGACCGCTTATACTGCTCCACTCCGGATGATCAGGCGCGTCGTTCAGCCCAAAGCGCCCTGATGATAATTTCGGAATACTTAGTGGTTCTGATGGCGCCGATCCTGACTTTTACTGCGGATGAGATCTGGCAGCATCTGCCTGGAAAACACGGCCGGAGCGTCCAGCTGGCAAAATGGCCTGAACCTGATCCGGCCTGGAAAGACAAATCACTGGGTGACCGCTGGCAGTTTATGCTCGACGTTAGAGAAGAGGTGACCTGGGCACTTGAACAGGCCCGTAAAGATAAAACTATTGGCGGCTCGTTAGAGGCTGATGTCACCGTTTGGGCTGATCAGCAGCTCTATGAAAAACTAAAAGGTTTTGAAGCACAGCTGGCGGTGATCTTGATCGTGTCAGCAGCCAACCTGCAAAAAGATCGCTCAAAGGCACCGGCTGAAGCCTTGCAAGGCCAGCGTGTGCCGGTCAGCATACTCGTGGAGAAATCAAAGGGCCATAAGTGCCCGCGTTGTTGGATTTACACCGCTGCACAGGAAGAACTATGTCCGCGCTGCAGCAGGGTGGTCGCTGCACTCTAAATAATGAGGGGAAGCTCTCCGGGGCTTCCCCTTTTAGATTTAAATGGCTAACTTATTGAGGAAGAACGGAATAAACCATGATGTGATAGAATAGCTGAAGATTAGTAACTAGTTGGCAGTAATTAAAAAATCTTTTTGAGAATCAGGAGGAATAAATTGCGCCTGTTTATCATTGCCGGCCTGATCGTTGTAATTGACCAAATCAGTAAATATCTTGTTTCATCGCTGATGCAGGCCGGTGATTCCATCGCCCTGATCGAAAGCTTTTTACATATCACCTTTGTCCGCAATCCTGGCGCTGCTTTCGGCATGCTGCCTTACCAGACAATATTTTTCGTGATCATTACGGTGTTCGTTGTCATTTTTATTATCTACTATTACCGCAGCTTAAATTCAGGTCACAGGATGTTGCGTTTTGCCCTGGCGATGCTGCTGGGCGGGGCTTTAGGAAATTTGATTGACCGGCTGCGAAGCGGTTACGTGATTGATTTTATCGATTTTAAAATCTGGCCGCCTGTTTTCAATCTGGCTGATTCAGCGATCGTGATCGGCATTGGCTTATTTCTGATTGCTTTCTGGCGGGATGAAGCCCTGCACAGTACAAAGGAGTTGAACTGATGTACCCTGAACTGATCAAAATCGGAAGCCTGACCATTCATTCTTATGGTTTAATGATGGCTCTTGCCATTCTGGTAGCTGCCCTTGCTCTTTACCGCGAAGCACCGCGCGAGGGGATTAACCCTGACCATATCCTGGAGGCCATTATTGTTGCTGCTTTTTTCGGGTTAATCGGATCCAGGATTCTATATATTTTCCTGCATTGGAGCTATTACAGCACCCAACCTTTTATAAAAATACTGACTGAGTTCGAGGGTCTCACTTTTTACGGGGCGATGTTTGGGGGAGTTATTGCTATTTTGGTCTGGAGCTCCAGGCGTAAAATAAATTTCATGAGAATGGCTGACCTCCTGGCACCCTACCTGGCTTTGGGTTATGCATTCGGCCGGGTGGGCTGTTTTTTGAATGGTTGCTGTTTTGGCAGAGAGTCAGATGTGCCCTGGGCTTTACCGATTAATATGGCTGATCCTGTATTGCGCCATCCTGTTCAACTCTATGCTGCCTTAGGCGGGTTGCTGATCTTTATTATTCTCAAACTGTTGAAGCCGAAAAGACCTTTTGTCGGTTTTATCCTGTTGTCGCTCTTTGTTCTTTATGGCGCCCTGAGGTTTACCACCGAGTTTTTCCGCTATGGTTATGATGCGGCGATAGGCCTTACTTCCGCCCAGATCTTCAGCCTGGCTTTATTTACCCTCTCCCTGGCGGCGATGGCCATGATAACTTACCTCCTGCCTTCCGTTAAAATGCCAGAGAAAAAGAAGAAAGCAGAAAAAAAATGACTGCCCCACAGCCGCTCAAGCTGATTGCTGTGACCGCTGACGATGCCGGTCAGCGTCTTGATCTTTTTCTCGCTAAGCGGGTGTCTGCGCTGACGCGTAGCAGGGTGCAAAAGATTATTGAAGAGGGCTGCGTCCAGGTGAATCAGGAGGTCTGCTCTGATAAAAACTACCGGGTTGGCAGTGGTGATCAGATTGCATACCTGATGCCTGAATTGGCGGAGCCTTTAAGCAGCCCGGAAGAAATACCGTTAGATATTGTTTATGAAGATCTTGATCTCCTGGTGATTAATAAACCGCGCGCGATGGTTGTCCACCCGGCACCGGGTCATAGCGGTGGCACCCTGGTTAATGCCCTGCTTCACCACTGCCGGGATCTGTCAGGTATCGGCGGCGTTATGCGGCCCGGTATCGTTCACCGCCTTGATAAAGATACCTCCGGGCTGCTGATTGTTGCAAAAAATGATAAAACCCACAACTCCCTTTCAGCTCAGCTGAAGAATCGTAAGTTGCACCGTGAGTACCTGGCACTGGTTTGTGGAAAGGTGAAACCGGCTGCCGGAAGAATTGAAGCCCCAATTGGCCGTCATCAGCGCAACCGTAAAAAAATGGCTGTCCTGGCCGGAGGCCGCGAAGCGATAACCCTATTCCGGTTAATAAAGAGTTTTGAGCACTCAAGCTTGTTAAGATTAAATCTTGAAACCGGGCGCACTCATCAGATCAGGGTTCATTTAGCTTCAGTTGGTTATCCGGTTGTCGGCGATCATGTTTACGGGCCGGGGACTTGCGCCGGAATCCCGGCGGAGATGATTTTTGCCCATGCGCTGCATGCCTACCGGCTTTCTTTCGTCCACCCTGAGAGCAAAGAGCCGCTTACCTTTTCAGCCTCCCCACCACCTGAATTTCAGTCCCTGCTCCAATATTTAGCTATAATTTAATCTACTATCCATGAATTTAACCTTGCTTTAGCTCTATTGTCACTGGATATAGGAGCTTAAATATTCTTTACGAAGTTTTTAAATATTGGTTTAGGATTTGAGTAGTTAAACTGCAACCGGAATCAACGCTCACGATCATTCACTCAAGAATAGCAAACAGCTCGCCAATGCATGCCGCAGGAAACCTCCTTAGGCGACACAAAGTCTTCGAAGTCGGCCCAGCCCTCAAAAAACCTGAATTGGTAATTGATTATTTTGAGGGCTGGGTCCTGCTTTGTGCTTTGGCTCGCTGGCTATTCTAAAGCGCTCACTCTATGTTCGCTTTTGTTTCCGGTAGCAGTTCTACGAGAGGGTGCGGTTAGAAGAGGTTAGAAGACTACTGCTTGGTGTAATTAGACTTAATGATATAAATTTCCGGAGAGAACGATCGTGAGCATCGATTCCGGTAACAGCTGAGCTGAGCAGATTTTATAATGCAGCCAATTTTATTTTAAGGGTGAGGGGTTAATTGAGGTTAAAGCGCTTTCTGAGCTCCGGGTTAAGGGGATTGACGGTAATAGTCTCGTAATTTTCGTAAAAAACCAGGCCTGGTTTACCTCCCGGACGGCGGCGAACATGGCGTACTTCAGTATAATCAATATCGGCAGCGTTATTATCACGGCCTTTGCTGTAATAGGCAGCCAGGAAAGCCGCCTCTTCAAGGTCTTCTTTAAGCGGCGGCCACCCGGTTTCCTTCAGCACAACATGGCTTCCCGGAAGTTGTCGGATATGCAGCCAAATATCTTTGCGCACTGCAGCCTTGAACGTTACATGATCGTTTTGACGGTTATTGCGGCCTACCAGTATTGATTTTCCCGAACTGGTTTTATAGACAAGAGGTTGTGGGGCAGTCAGCTCTCGTTTTTTACCCTTTTGCCTGTCGCGCAGATAGTTCGCATCAACCAGTTCCTGACGAATTTCTGCCAGCGAACCGCCCTCATTATTTTCAATGGAGTATAACAGGGCGCGGCAATACTCGGCTTCCAGGCCGGTTATTTTCAATTGACGCCGGATCTCTTCCCGTCCCTTTTTCGCTTTTCGGTAACGGTTAAAATAGTGTTGTGCGTTGGCAGCGGCAGTCCGTGAGGGGTTCAGCGGCACCAGGATCTTTTGGTCCGGGTTGTAGAGATCCGGCAGCAGCGCAGACTCTGCGCCTTTTAAAACCTGATCGCCATAGGCCAGCAGCAGTTCGCCATAAAGCCGGTGCTGAGATGCCAGACCGGCAGTTTTTAAATCATTTTTCAGCGCCAGCTCTTTTCGCCTGAGCGCATTAAGGCGTCTTAAAACCGCATTTTGCAATAATTCTCTTAAAGCTTTTTCCGTTTCCGAGCGGATCAGCCCGGAATAATAAAGGTCTAATAATTGATTCACGCTATCATATTCAACCTGCTTCTCTTTTGACAGATGAAGTAGAGAAGTGGCGGCATAAATATTACGGTCAGGCAGCAGTACAGGTTTAAGGTTTTTTCTTTCAGCATCAGCAAAAAGCTTTTGCACTTCGCGGTAGAGGATTGTATATTTTTCTGAATCATTTAGAGCTCCCTGACTGCTGCGGTAAAGCAGTTCACGGGCGATTAACGGACTGATTCCGTCAACGGTTGCGATCAGCGCATTTTCCGGTTTAACCGTTTTTTCCCTGTTTTCCTGGTAGTAAACTAAAAATTCTTCTTCACTCATTAACAGCGGGTTCAGCTTGCTCTGGGTTGGAACCGGACGGTATTTTTCACCGGGAAAGATTGCCCTGACCGGGTTTTTATCCCAGCTGACAAGCCTTAAAGCGCCCAGGATGGCCTGATCTTCGCCGATCAGGATTATATTACTGCGACGGCTCATTATTTCAGCGATAATCTTCACCGGAGGCAATCCATCCGGGGCTGCAAAGGCGAGTTCCATTACTCGCTCCAGGGGTGGATTGCTAAAGCTTGCTATCCGGCTGCCGATCAGGTATTTCCGCAGCAGCATGCAGAAGGGAGAAGGCGGAATATTGGGTCCTTTGTCTTTTCGGGGTAAAGCGGTTATATGGACGCGGGCATATCTTGAATCAATGGATAATAGCAGGTTAAGCTGCCGCCCGTTTTGATAAAGGCTTAGGACAACTTCCCCCCGGGCTGGCTCAGTCACTTTTTGAACTATAGCGCCCGGCAGGATCTCCTGCAGCTCTGCAGTTACAGCCTGCATGATTAAGGTGTCATACGACATTAATGCCTCAACTCCCGGCATTCAGTATAATTCTTCTTGATTAAGTTGGCAAATAACGATTTCAGGTATCTTGAGATTGCTTAAGTTTGATGTTAATATTAACGCAGCATTTACGAGCCCGGGAGGGTAAAACTTTGATTAACAGCATGACCGGTTATGGCCGTGGCGTCGGTGTAGAACAGGGATTTACCTTCTCGGCTGAACTTCGTTCAGTTAATCATCGCTATGCTGATTTTTCCCTGCGCCTGCCCAGGGAGCTTTATGCTTTAGAAGATCGCGTCCGCCGTTTGCTGCAAGAATCTATCAAACGAGGCAGGGTCGAAGTGACCCTGACCTTGGATGAAATGCCGGCTTCATTACGACAGGTAAAAATAAATCACGATTTGGCCGAAGATTATTTTCATTCCCTGCAGGAATTAGCCGGGCGTTTGGGAATAGATGAAAAAGTAAAGCTCAAGCACCTGCTGCAGGTTCCTGAGCTTTTTAAAGCACCGGGTTCAGCACTGACAGAAGAAGATGTCTGGCCGGCAGCCGGGGCGGCTTTGAAAGATGCCCTTGAAAAGCTTCTTCAGCAAAGAAGTGCGGAAGGGGAAAACCTATGCCGGGATTTAACTGTTCGCTGCTGCAACCTGGAAGAACTGGTCAATGAAGCTGCGGTAAGGGCTGAGATAGCCAAAGAAGACTGCCGCACTAGAATCGGCGAAAAAGTTGCTGATTTGCTGGCCGGAAAGTTTGAAGAGACCAGGCTTTTAATGGAATGCGCCCTTTTGGTTGAAAGAATGGGTGTGGATGAAGAGCTGGTCCGCCTTAAAAGCCATATTGAAGCTTTTCGTATGATTATACAGGGCAGCGATGCCGCCGGCCGTAAGCTTGATTTTATTGCTCAGGAAATGTTTCGCGAAGTAAACACGATCGGATCAAAAGCCGGTGACTACCAACTGACGGGCCTTGTCGTTGAGATGAAAGCTGAGTTGGAGAAGATACGCGAACAGATCCAGAACCTGGAGTAAGAGAGAGAGGATTATTATGGCTATTAAACTAATCAATATCGGGTTTGGTAATATCGTTTCAGCCGGTCGCATTGTAGCCATTGTGAGCCCGGAGTCGGCGCCGATTAAACGGGTTATTTCTGAAGCGCGTGAAAGAGGCATCTTAATTGATGCCACCTATGGCAGACGTACCAGGGCGGTTATTGTTGCTGACAGCGGTCATATCATTCTTTCCGCAGTTCAGCCGGAAACGGTAAAACACCGTTTGCAGGCTAAGGAAGTCAGTCCTGAAAACGGTGATAGTGATTAAGAAAGGGATTTAACATGGCCGAAGGAATTCTAGTGATTATTTCCGGACCTTCAGGTGTTGGTAAAGGAACAGTATGCCGTCACCTGATCTCAACCCGGGAAGCGCTTAATTTGTCCGTTTCAACAACCACCAGGAATCCGCGGCAGGGTGAGGAAGAAGGACGGGAGTATAATTTTACTTCCATTGAAAACTTTAAAGCAATGATTAATAACGGTGATTTTCTGGAGTGGGCAGTAGTTCATGGTCACCAGTACGGGACCCTTAAATCCACGGTTCGTAAGCATTTATCCAGAGGCGAAGATCTGATTCTTGAAATTGATGTGCAGGGTGCTGCCCAGGTCAGAAAAAATTCACCGGGTGCGGTATTGATATTTCTTGCTCCACCGTCACTTGAAGCTCTTGAAGAGCGAATTAGGGGACGCGGTACAGAGGATGATTTAAAGATCAAACAGCGCCTGGTTGCTGCCCGTGAAGAGATGCAGGCCTATGACCTATATGATTACCTGGTAGTAAATGACCGGGTGGAAAATGCGTCAGCCCTGATCGCGTCAATTATAGACGCCGAAAAATGCAGGGTTAACCGTGGAATTCGTCCACCTGGATGGGGAGGTGTGGAAAAATGATCTATCCTTCAATTGATTCTCTGCTGGAAAAGGTAGACAGCAAATACACGCTGGTTATCGCTGCAGCCAAACGGGGCAGGCAGCTCAGAAGCGGAAGCAGGAAAACGATTGATAAAAGTTTCAGGAAAGAGGTTACTACAGCGCTGCATGAAATTGAGCGGGGTAAGATAATCTACGAGAGGGTTCGCGACAGGGCCAAGTAGAGGTGGTTTGGGTGAAAAAAGTATTGCTGGGGATTACCGGAGGCATAGCTGCCTATAAGGCAGCGGAACTGGCCCGTCTTTTTATCAGGGGCGGAGCGGAGGTTCAGGTAGTGATGACTCCGGCAGCAACCCATTTCATCGCGCCGCTTACCCTTCAGACTTTAACCGGAAGACCGGTCTATGTAAAGATGTTTGCTGATCGCAGCGAAGCAGGCATTCCTCATATTGAGTTATTGGATGATGTTGAACTGCTGGTTGTTGCTCCGGCAACTGCCAATACGCTGGCTAAAATGGCTTCAGGTTTTGCTGATAACCTTTTAACAACCCTGTACCTGGCTGCAACCTGTCCGGTAGTCGTCGTTCCTTCGATGAACGTTAATATGTTCGATCATCGCACCGTAAAAGATAATCTGGCCAAACTTGGTTCCAGCGGTTGTCATGTAATGGATCCCGATTCGGGAGAACTGGCCTGCGGCGTTTATGGTAAGGGCAGAATGCCTGAACCGTCGGATATATATAATTTTGCCCTGCAGGTATTCCAGGTCAGAGATTATCAGGGTATCAGGGCTTTGGTTACCGCCGGACCTACCAGGGAGCCACTTGATCCCGTACGTTTTATCAGCAACCCCTCCACAGGACTGATGGGCTTTGCTCTAGCCCGCGCTCTCAGGGAACGTGGTGCTGAGGTCACCCTGATCAGCGGACCGACGGCACTAAAGGCTCCTGCTGAAGTTCATTTAGTTCCGGTGATAACAGCTGAAGAAATGCACCAGGCAGTCCTTGAAAACTTTGATCGCTGTCAGCTGGTCATTAAAGCTGCAGCCGTGTCAGATTTTAAACCGGCGGTTTTCGTAGATCATAAAGTTAAAAAGGATCAGGCCGGTCTGACTGTTAAATTTACCCCGACGACGGATATTCTTGAGGAACTTGGTCGCAGGAAGAAACATCAGGTCTTAATTGGTTTCGCCGCTGAGACTGAAGATGCGGTTGAAAACGCCCGAGCCAAATTAATGCGTAAAAACCTTGATCTAATAGTGGTCAACAATCTGGTAGAAGAAGGCGCCGGTTTTGCTTCATCAACGAACCGGGTTTCAATCGTTGATCCCGGAGGAACTGTTGAAGAACTGCCCCTGATGGAGAAAAAAGATCTTGCTCATAAACTTCTGGATCGTATCGCTCCTCTCCTGAAAACCCTTTAAGGTAAACTTCTCGAGGAAAACGGCAGGTATAATCATGCACAAGTACGCCGAGATTATCGTCGATCTAATCAGCAATGCCGTGGACCGCCCTTTCCATTACCGGATACCGGCGGCTTTACAGGGCAAGGTCTTGCCTGGGGCTAAGGTTTCGGTGCCGCTCGGTCCCCGCCGCTGTGAAGGTTATGTATTAAGGCTGCTTGATTCCACGACCATTAACCCTTCAGCTCTGCGTGACATTATTGATCTTCCCGATCCTGAACCGCTTTTGAATAAAGAACTGTTGTCTTTGCTGCACTGGCTCTCTTATCGCTATTACTGCCGCAGAATTGAAGCTTTAAACGCAATGATCCCGGCCTCTTTCCGCCAGGGCAAAAAGCCGCAGAGGTCTTTTCTATTTCAGGCTGTTCCCGGAACAGATCCCGAAATTTTAAAGAAAGCCCCGGCCCAACAAGCTGCCCTGCAAATCCTGCTGCAGAATGGTCCGCAAAATCGGCAGGCACTTGAAGCGGCAGGCATAAAAAGCGCCACCCTGCGTACTCTTGAAACAAAGGGGTTAATCGAACGAACAGATACCCTGAAAGCAGATCAACCGCCTCCTTTCGAACGGTCAACAAAACCCTTGCCATTAGGGACTGAACAGACAGTCTGTTTTGAAAAAATTTCTGCTGCCCTGAACAGTAATAAACCGCAGCGCATTTTGCTGCACGGAGTAACAGCCAGCGGAAAAACAGAAATTTATATGCAGAGTATTGCCCTCGGTTTGTCAAAAGGGAAGACTGCCTTGATCATGGTTCCTGAAATTGCTCTCACACCTCAGATGATCAACCATTTCGAAGGGCGTTTTCCCGGTCGTGTTGCCGTGCTGCACAGCAGACTTACTGCCGCAGAAAAGAGCCGCGAGTGGCAGTCGATCAGGAATGGCGAAGCAAGGGTTGTTTTAGGTGCCCGCTCCGCGGTTTTTGCTCCCCTTTCCAATTTGGGGCTGATCGTCATCGATGAGGAACATGAAACAACTTACAAGCAGGAGGAGGCACCCCGTTACCATACCAGGGACGTAGCCTGGTGGCGGGCCCGCTACAATAAAGCAATATTAATCTTGGGTAGTGCAACGCCTTCACTCGAAAGCTATTACCGGGCGCGGGCAGGAGAAGATCAGCTTTTGACAATGAGTGAAAGGGTAACTCCGACGCAATTGCCCCCGGTTACCGTCGTCGATATGCGTCAGGAGTTAAAGGATAACCATCGGCAGATTTTCAGCCGCTTGCTTTTAACAGAGCTGGAAGGAGCCCTCGAGCGAGGCGAGCAGGCCTTATTGTTCATCAACCGCCGCGGTTTTGCCGGATTTGTGCTCTGCCGTGAATGTGGTTATGTGGTCCGCTGTCCCTCCTGTGATGTATCCCTGACCCTGCATCTTGACAAACAGTTGATGTGCTGCCATTACTGCGGCTATGAAGCGCCGGTTCCTCAAACCTGCCCCGAATGCGGGGGCGTCAAGATTCGCTATTTTAGCGCCGGCACGCAACGGGTAGAAGATGAAGTAAAAAAGCTCTATCCTGATCTACCGTTGATCCGGATGGATAGCGACACCACTTCCAGCCGGCAGGCGCACAGCCAATATTACAGGCGTTTCCTCGAAGGCAAGGCCAGGATCCTGATTGGCACCCAGATGATCGCCAAGGGCTTTGATTTTCCGGCAGTAACCCTCGTTGGGGTAGTTGCTGCTGATACAACTCTTAACCTGCCCGATTTCAGGGCGCCTGAACGCACTTTTCAACTGCTTACCCAGGTAGCCGGCCGGACAGCGCGCGGCAAGCTTGGCGGTAAAGTTGTAATCCAAACTTACCACCCTGGCCATTATGCAGTTCTGGCGGCGGCAAAACACGATTACCAGACTTTTTACGAAGCCGAGATTGAAAACAGGCGTCAGCTATCGTACCCTCCCTTCAGTGATTTACTCCGCTTTCTGTTCAGCGGAAGCGATGAGAAAGTGGTTTTCGAAGCTGCGTCCTGGCTGACCGGGCTGTTAAAAGAAGCGGTCGGAGGGGCTGAACTGCTTGGTCCGGCACCCGCTTCACTATACCGTATTAAAGACCAGTTCCGGGTTCAGACCATCATTAAAGGTGACCGGCTAACGGCGATCACCCCCCAGGTGAGAAAGGCGCTCAAAGCCTTTCAGGATCTTAAGCCTCCTTTTGCAGTCCGCCTCACAGTGGATTTCAACCCCCTGGTAGTGCTATAATTTTAAGCAAGAGGTGGTAATGTTGGCAATCAGGAGAATTTTACAGGATGATCATCCCGTCCTGCGCCATAAAACAGCTGAAGTAACCAAGATAAATAGTGGAGTAACCCGCCTGCTTGATGATATGCGTGAAACTATGCGTGATGCTGACGGGGTTGGTCTGGCGGCCAATCAGGTTGGGGTATCGAAACGCATTTTACTCGCTGCCGATGGTGAAGAAATTATCTATGAACTGATCAATCCCCGCTGTGAATCAAGCGAGGGGGAAGAGATCGGGATCGAAGGATGCCTGAGCGTTCAGGGCAAGTATGGTGAGGTTCCGCGAGCTTCGAATATTGTTGTCACTGCGCTAAACCGTGACGGGCAAAAGGTCCGCTTAACCGCTGAAGGTCTGCTGGCCAGGGTTCTTCAACACGAGATGGATCATTTAGACGGCATTCTCTTCACTGACAAGGCTTTGCGCCTGCTAAAACCCGAAGAACTGAAAAGCGAGGATTAATATTGAAAAGCTTAAAACTGCTGTTCATGGGTACGCCGGCCTTTGCCCTGCCTGCCCTCGATCTGCTTCACTCTTCTGTTCATGAAATTGCTGCCATAGTAACCCAACCTGATCGTCTTTCAGGGCGCGGACAGTCAATGCGCCATTCTCCCGTTAAACAATGGGCTGTTAGCAACCGCATTGAAACCTGCCAGCCGGAAAAACTGGGTGAAGATGTTTTTCTCTCCTGGCTGGATAATCTGAAACCGGATTTAATTGTGACTGTTGCTTTTGGGCGGATGCTTTCAAACCGTCTCCTGAAAACGCCGCCGCTTGGCTGTATTAACCTGCATGCTTCATATCTGCCAGCCTATCGCGGTGCTGCTCCGATTCACCGGGCAGTGATTGATGGGGCCGATTATAGTGGAGTTTCAATCATCGAACTGACGCAGGAAATGGACGGAGGAGCTGTATACTTACAGAAAAAGGTAGCTATTGGACCTGAAGATACTGCGGGCATGCTGCATGATCGTCTGTCCGTAAGCGGAGCGGAGCTGCTGTTGGAGACGGTCAATGCCCTTTCAGAGGGTGCAGCGGTCAAGACGCCCCAGGATCCGGCACTGGTTACCTACGCCCCTCCACTCAGCCCCGCCGATGAGAGACTCGACTGGAAACTTAGCGCTTCTGAACTCCATAACCGGGTGAGGGGGCTTAATCCCTGGCCGGGAGCATATACTACTTTCCGGGGAAAGCGAGTTAAAGTCTGGAAAAGCATTCTTTTAAAAGATGATGATCAAAATATGGATCCGGTTGTTCCCGGAACAATATTAAGTGTTGATGAAGGTTCATTGAAAGTGGCAACCGGTAAGGGCAGCTTAATCCTCACTGATCTGCAGCCGGCCGGGAAAAAGACAATGCTGGCAGCCGCTTTTTGTTGCGGCTACCGGATAGAGCCGGGCGACCGCCTTGGAGATGAGTAACTGCCGTGGCGGATAACCCGAGTAATATCAGCCGCGCCCGCGAAACCGCTTTAAAAGCCCTGGTCAGATATGAGCAGGATCAGGCTTACCTCAACCTGGTTCTTCCCCCACTGGTTAAAAACCTTCCGGAAAAAGAAAAAGCGCTGGCTTTCAGGCTGGCCGGAGGCACAATTCAACATCTCAATACAATCGATTGGATCCTGCAGAGATATTCAAAAAACAGGATCAATACCTACACCCCGTGGTTGAGAAACCTGCTGCGGCTTAGCGCTTATCAGCTAGTCTACCTGGAAAGAGTTCCCGATTATGCCGTTATAAATGAAGCAGTCAATCTTGCCCGCCGCTATGGCCATAGAGGGGTAGCCGGGCTGACCAACGCAGTCCTCAGAAAAGTAGCTGCCGAAGCCGGTGCTCAACCATGGCCGGATCCCGCCACTGAGCCTGAGGCTTACCTTTCCTTGTTTTTCAGTATCCCGATCTGGCTGGTTAAAAGGATGATTTCCAGGTTTGGTTTTGCAGAGGCAGAAAAATGGTGCAAAGCCAGCCAATTAAAACCACCTTTATCCCTCAGGCCAAACCTGCTGCGCGCCACTGCCGATGAAGTGCTGGCAGGGCTTAGCGCAGAGGGGATTGAAGCATTTAAAAGCGAAGGGCTTATAGGGATGCTCGAGGTCCGGTCAGGGGCAGGCAAGGTTGTACGAAGCCAGGTATTTTCTAAAGGCCTGATCAGCATCCAGGGAGCAAGCTCTTTTTTGGTAGCTCCTTTGCTGTGTCCGCAGCCGGAAGAAATAATCGTAGATCTCTGCAGCGCCCCCGGCGGTAAGACTACTCATTTGGCGGAGCTGCAGCAGGATCGTGGAGAAATTTATGCCATTGAACTGCATGAAAGCAGGGTTCAGCTGGTTGAAAAAGCCGCTGTCAGGCTTGGCTTGAACAGTATAAAGACTCTGGTAGCTGACGGACGTTGCATTGAAAAAAATCAGCTGCCTGAAGCTGATGCGGTATTGGTTGATGCTCCCTGTTCCGGTTTGGGAGTGATCAGGCGCCTGCCGGAAATCAAATGGCGCCGCACTGAAAAGGATCTCTTAACCTTTCAAGCGCTGCAGCTTGAACTGCTTAATAACGGATCGAAACTGCTGCGGTCCGGCGGGCGATTGTTATATTCGGTTTGTACAACTGAACCGGAAGAAACCGAACTGGTGGCAGCCGCTTTTAATGAGTCACATGACGGTTTTTCGCCTGTTCCTTTAGGTCCCATGCTTCCCGCTGAACTGCAGCCGCAGTTTAAAGATGCTGTAACCATTACGCTTCAGCCACACCGGCACAACCTTGACGGCTTTTTCATCGCCCTCTGGCAAAAAAATAACTAGCGCAAAATCGCACCATAATTAAAAACCTCTGACGCCGGATCTTGATCCTGACTAACTGAATGTCTTTACAACCTTTGATCTGCATACAGTATTAAAAGCAGCCAGCAAAGTCAAAAGCGAACATAGCTCATTTTAGAATTAATACGGCACTTAGGGGGCTTTAATACGAAGAAGCGTTAGACGACACTAGGTTTCGAACTGTGATTTGCAACAGGTAATCGACGCTCATGATCGCTC
>CAYTER010000011.1:18698-50953 GCA_964436815.1 uncultured Syntrophomonadaceae bacterium | reverse complement strand
TAATTATAAACTGTCTGAGTCACCGAAAGCCTTTACTTGGCATAATCCACAGCTCTCGTTTCACGTATTACAGTCACTTTGATCTGTCCAGGATATTCTAATTCACTCTCAATTTTTTTAACGATATCCCTGGCCACTTGAATCGATGCGTAGTCATCTATCCGATCCGGTTTAACCATAATTCTTATTTCCCGGCCGGCATGAATAGCGTAGGCTTTTTCTACCCCTTCAAATGAATCGGCGATATTTTCGAGTTTTTCCAGGCGCTTAATGTATGCTTCCAGGGTTTCGCGCCGGGCTCCGGGGCGAACAGCGGAAATTGCATCAGCAGACTGAATTAAGACTGCTTCCATCGTATTAAAATCGGTATCGCCATGGTGAGCAGCAATAGCGTTGACTACTGCATCAGATTCCTTGTATTTTTTAGCAATTTCTGCCCCGATGAAAACGTGCGAACCTTCTGTTTCATGGTCGATCGCCTTGCCTATATCGTGTAAGAGGCCTGCCCGTTTGGCGAAATTAACATCAAGACCCAGTTCCGCGGCCATAATGCCTGCCAGATGAGCAACTTCAATTGAATGTTGTAAAACATTCTGCCCATAACTGGTTCTATAGCGCAGTTTACCCAAGAGAAAAACAATTTCCGGGTGTATACCGTGGACCCTGGCTTCGAATGTAGCCCGCTCTCCCTCTTCTTTAATCTGAGTTTCCACTTCTTTGCGGGTTTTTTCTACAATTTCCTCGATCCTGGCCGGGTGAATCCGACCATCACTTACCAGTTTCTCAAGAGCAAGTCGCGCTACTTCACGCCGGATTGGATCAAAACCTGATATAATCACAGCTTCAGGAGTATCATCAATAATCAAATCAATCCCGGTCAGGGTTTCCAGGGCTCTGATATTCCGGCCTTCACGGCCGATAATTCTGCCCTTCATCTCATCATTAGGTAGCGATACGACAGAAACAGTTGATTCCGATACATGATCGGCTGCGCAGCGTTGAATCGCCAAAGTCACGATTTCACGAGCTTTCTTATCACCCTCTGCTTTAGCCTGACTTTCAATATCTTTAACCATAACCAGCATTTCGTGGTTAATCTCTTCCCTGACCCGTTTCAGAAGCAGCTCTTTTGCCTCATCGGAGGACATCCCTGATACTCTTTCAAGCTCAGTCAATTGCTGCTGGTGAAGTTGATCCAGCTTATCCTGAAATAACCTGATTTCATCTTCCTTGCTTCTAAGTTCCTCTTCTTTTCTTTCCACATTGGAAGTTTTCCGATCCAGGCTTTCTTCTTTCTGCAATAAACGACGTTCCATCCTTTGTATTTCAGCCCGCCGCTCTTTTGTTTCACGGTCCAGCTCGTTCCGGAGTCGATGCGCCTCTTCTTTAGCTTCTAGCTGTTTTTCTCGTTTTAAAGCGTTTGCTTCGTGATTAGCTTCTTCTAATATTTTTTTTGCAGCTGTTTCTGCTGAAGATATTTTTGCTTCAGCAATCATTTTGCGGATAAAATAGCCTACTCCAAATCCTACCAGGAGCGCGGCAATAATCATCAGTAAACTTTCCAGCATATAATTCACCTCCATTTCATATGATTAAATTCTAAAAAAATATAAGCTGTGTTCAGAACACAGCTTACAGAGAAAGAATGGAAAAAGGTATACTACAACCTTAATCCAAATTTGCTATTTTTTTTATGATCAATCCTCGATATCAACCGATACCGGGCTTTCTCGTGTCAGATATGTGCTGAACTATATAAAAATAAATACTATTCCTTTATAATTGTAGCCTTTATCATAAATGATGTCAAGAAAGCAATTCTAATGATAACCCTGTTAAATAAACCTTATTCACCAAATCCATAGTTCCTTAACGCTTTAATGATCAAGTGATCCCTGAAACCCCGCCGTTGCAAATATGCGGCCTGTTTTGCAAGCCAACGCTGATCGGTAAGTCCACCCTCCGGGATTCTTTTAAGCAAGAGAGCCTTGATTGTTTGCAGCTCCTCCTCTTCCCCCAAATCCGACTTAAGCAAATGATCAACTTCTTTTTTTTCAAGCCCCTTATTTAATAGTTCATACCGGATTTTTCGCGGCCCAAAACTCTTTCCTTTCCGGTAGCCGATAAAATCACGGGTAAAAGTTCGATCGTTTAAATAACCAAGATCCTGTAAATCATTGATTGTTTCGCTTATGACCTGTTCAGGAAATCCCTTTTTTTGCAGATAGGTGTACGCTTCTTTACTCGTTCTGGCCCGATAGGCCAAATACCGTAGTAAGAGCGTTCTGGCTTTGTTTTTTCCCCCATCTAATTCCAAAATATAACAGCTCCGCTAATCTTCCAGCTTCTCCTCTATTTCTGTAATCTCCCCGGGCAGAGGTAAACCTGCTGTTTCCCTGATTTTCAATTCGATTTCTGCGCATACCGCAGGATTTTCTTTCAGGTAATCCCTGACATTTTCCCGTCCCTGCCCCAGTCTTTCATCACCATAAGAATACCAGGCCCCGCTCTTATTGATAACTTTATGTTCCAATCCCATATCAATGATTGAACCTTCCGCAGAGATTCCTGTGCCATACAGGATATCAAATTCTGCAACTTTAAAAGGAGGAGCAACTTTATTTTTCACTACTTTGACCCTGGTCCGGTTGCCGATTATCTGATCAGAACCGAGTTTTAAAGATTCAATTCTTCTTACATCCAACCTGATCGAAGAATAAAATTTCAAGGCCCGTCCTCCTGGAGTTACTTCGGGGTTGCCAAACATTACTCCGACTTTTTCCCGGATTTGGTTGATGAAAATGGCACAGGTTCTGGATTTGCTGATCACACCTGATAGTTTCCTTAAGGCCTGTGACATTAATCTGGCCTGTAACCCGACATGAGAGTCGCCCATTTCCCCTTCAATTTCTGCCCGTGGAACCAAAGCCGCTACAGAATCAATAACCAAAACATCAATTGCACCGCTTCGCACTAAGGCTTCGGCTATTTCCAGCGCCTGCTCACCTGTATCGGGCTGAGATACCAATAGTTCATCCAGGTTTACACCGAGGTTTGTTGCATACTGCGGATCCAGCGCGTGTTCCGCATCGATAAATGCGGCGTAGCCGCCTTTTTTTTGTGCTTCTGCAATGATGTGCAGCCCAACTGTCGTTTTCCCTGATGATTCAGGCCCAAATATTTCAATGACCCGGCCGCGTGGAACTCCACCAATACCAAGAGCAGCATCCAGGGTTAGGCTGCCGGTTGGAATGCTGGCAATCTCGTATTTGACGTCCTGGCCCAGTTTCATTACCGAACCTTTGCCAAATTGTTTTTCAATCTGTAAAAGTGCAACCTCCAAAGCTTTTTCTTTTTCCAATGAACTGTCCTCCTCTGTGTTATTCAACGCCTATTTCTGTTTTAATAGTTTATTTCCTGCTGATTATTGAATTCCTGATTCTCCATTTTTCAGTTTAAATGTTACAAGAGGATGATAATCAGCGCCATGGCTATATAACCTGCTTTCATAAAGAATCAATTCACTGACTGTTGAGGACGAAGACTGAAAAGATTCATGTTCCGATAAAAAATGTTCGACCAGTTCCCTTTGAAGCGGGTATCGTATTCTACCCAGGGTTAGATGGGGTTGGTAACGTCGTTTTTCCGGCTCAAATCCTAACCCAGAAAGGTTGAGATCTATTTTGCTTTTCAAACGTTTCAGCTCTTCTTCCCCTTCTCTGACACCGACCCAGATAACCCTTGCTCGTGATGCATCAGGGAAGACACCACACCCCGACAATTTCAGATTAAAGACACTTTCTTCGTGAAGTGCGTTATGAATTGAACTTGATATACTACTGAGTAGATCCCCGGCTATTTCTCCGAGGAAGAAAAGGGTCAGGTGCATTCCCTGCGGTTTAACCCAGCGCACACCGGATAGATAACCGGCCAATTGTCGTTGAAGAACTTCCATCTCATGTCTTTGCCGATGCGAAAGATCGCAGGCTATAAATAATCTCATCTTGTTGTTACCAGCCTTCTTTGAAAAATTAACTATTAAGCAGCATCAACCTTATTAGATTAAGCGCAAGCTGAGCAGATCGTTCCTTAACAGCCCTGCGCCCTCCTCCGAAAGTGTATTGAGTGCAGCGGTTTTCTTGCTGGTCCGCAACTGCAATGAAGACCAGTCCAACAGGTTTTCTGCTTTCATCACTATCCGGTCCAGCCAGTCCGGTGATCCCTATTCCGAAGTCGCTGTCTAGTAATTTTCTTACTGATTTGGCCATCTCAACGGCAATAACATCACTGACAGCGCCTTCTTTTTGAAGCAGTTCAGCCGGCAAACCGAGAATCTCCTCTTTTGCCAGAAGAGAATAAGCCGTTATACCACCTTTGTAATATTCAGAGCTCCCGGGTATATCGGTAATCAAATCCGAGAGCATTCCACCGCTGCATGATTCAGCGACTGCCAGAGTTTTATGCTTTCGAAGCAGCAGCTCAGCTACTACTTCTGTCAGTGTATCATCACCAGTGCCGAAAACAGCATCGCCCAATAACTGACGGATTAGTTGTTCTGCTTTCATAATCTCTGCCAATGCTGTATTGCTGTCTCCACGACCTTTTATTTGCAGGTCTACCTCCAAACCGCGGGCAACGTAGGAAATGGGGGCAGTTTTCCATTCGCCAAGTGATTTAATCTTTTCCTCAAGCAATGATTCACCGATACCGATACATTTTAAGGTTTTAACAAGATTAATTATTCCAGAATTGCATTCATTGATTAAAGGTAGCGCCTTATAGTCAAACATTTGCTGCATTTCATGCGGTGGTCCCGGTAAAATAACTATAATTTTATTCATCTCTTTTATCAAGGCTCCGGGTGCCGTCCCCCGATCGTTATCCAGGATAATACTGTCTTCGATTACCATGGCCTGCTTGCGGTTGTTCTGGGGCATAGTAATTCCACGAGCGGCAAAAAAACTTTCCATCCGTTCCAGCCATACCTGATTTGGAAACATTTCCCGTTTCAGAAAAGAAGCGACAGCTTCACGGGTCAAATCATCATCGGTAGGGCCGAGACCTCCGGTAATAATAACCAGGTCACTTTTTTCAAGTGACTTTGACAGGTTTTCGCGAATAGCTTTTTCGTCATCCGCAACAACAGATACTTCACGAACAGGAATACCGACAGACCAGAGTCTTCTGGCCAGAAACCCGCTGTTACTGTTTTCGATTAAACCGGTTAACAATTCGTTACCTACACAGATCAAGTCCGCAATCAGCTTAAGTCACCTCATCTTCAGTTAGTTGATCGATGGTTTGCAGTTTTAGAGCGATCAGATTATACGGTTTCGCAGAAACTATCCTGGCAGTAACAAAATTTCCGGCCTGCAAAGGAGTTTTCGAAAAAATGTACACTCCACCATCAACTTCGGGAGCTTCTGATCTCGTTCTCCCGAAATACCAATTACCAGTTGAACTAAGCTGACGATCGATCAAAACAATCTCTTTCGTTCCGATCCTGTTAAGATTTCTTTGATAGCTGATTCTTTGCTGCAGGAGCATCAGCCTGTGTTGCCTTTGGCGGACTACTCTCGGCGCCGTAGTGGGAGTAAGTTGACCGGCAATGGTTTCCGGCTGTCTGGAGTAGATAAACGAGCCAAGGTGTTCAAATTTATACTGCTTGATAAAAGCAAGCAGTTCCTGAAACTCTCTTGTCCCTTCACCAGGGTAACCAACCATACATGTGGTGCGCAAACTTATTCCCGGCAGTTCTTTTTGCAGTTTGATAAGCAGTATTTCAAGATCTTTATGATCATAATGACGGCCCATCTTAGCTAAAACTTTACTGCTGGCATGCTGAACCGGTAGATCAAGGTAGTTGCAAATTCTTGAATCTTCGGCAATCAACCGGATTAAATCATCAGTAATACGAGATGGGTAAGTGTACATCAAACGCAACCAGAAAAACTTTTTAATCGCTAAAATTTTGCTGATTAAACCGGCAAAATCCGGAAAATTAGGATTATCCGAACCGTAAGCTGTTGTATCCTGTGCGATGAGCGATATCTCACGGGCTCCACTATCTAAAAAGTATTCGATTTCGCTGATAATATCCTGCGGATTGCGGCTGCGGTAATTGCCCCTGATTTTTGGGATTAAACAGTATCCACAGCGGTTGTTGCATCCTTCGGCTATTTTAATATTAACTGAATGAACTGATGTGCTGAGAATCCGTTTTGACGAGAGAACATTAACTTCACCCGCATTTCTTTTTATTGATACTCTATATTTTTTCAGGAGCATTGCTATAAATTGCTCAAGGTGCTGATAACTGTGCACACCGATTGCGCCGTCTATTTCCGGTATTATATTAATGATTCCGGTACCGATTTTTTCAACCAGGCAACCGGCAGCAAAGAGAACCGGTTTTTGATTTTTCTTCACAGCTGCCATCTCTAAAAGAGTATTAATCGATTCTTCCTGGGCACTTTCGATAAAGCCGCAGGTATTGACCATTATTAAATCAGCTGCCTGGTAATCATCGGTCAGGGATATTCCTAACCCGGACAGGCAGCCAAGTATTTTTTCAGTATCAATTCTGTTTTTGTTGCAACCAAGTGAAACTGATGCCATTTTTAAGCCTGAAAATGGTTGATGTTTAAAGGCGCAACCCCTAAAGTCAATTTGATTATCCAATCAAAAAGCTCCTCTGAGTTATAGATCTTTATTAATGAACTCTTCACAAATCCTGGATACTTCATCTTCCGTAACCAGAACTTCGCGTGGTTTGCTGCCTTCGAAGGGGCCAACTATACCTTTTCGTTCCAGGTCATCAATTAACCGGGCCGCTCGCGTATAGCCAATTCTAAACCTTCTCTGGAGCAATGAAATTGAAGCCTGTCCGGTTCTTACAACCAGATCGACTGCTTCCGGAAAGAGCTTATCTGCTGTTTCATGCTCATCTTCCTCAGTTTCTTCAAGAAAAGCCCGGGTTTCAATATTCTCAATCAGACCCTGTTCACGAATAAAGTCTGTTACCTTTTTTACTTCAATTTCACTGACGTAAGCACCCTGAACCCTAAAGGGCTTAACTGCTCCAACCGGGTAAAACAGCATATCACCGCGACCCAGCAATTTTTCAGCTCCGGCCATATCAAGTATTGTGCGGGAATCAAATTGCGAAGATACAGTAAAGGCAATCCTGGAAGTGATATTTGCTTTGATAATACCGGTCAATACGTCAACAGAAGGTCTTTGGGTAGCAACAAGCAGATGTATACCGGCAGCTCTTGACATTTGGGCCAATCTGGCAATCGAATCTTCGACTTCTCCCGGGGAAACCAACATCAGATCGGCTAACTCATCTATAACGACAACAATGTAAGCCAATTTTTCAAGAGCCTGTTCTTCCTGTTCCACCAGCTCGTTATAAGCGCTGATATCCCTTATTCCGTATCTGGCAAATAGATCGTAACGCCTTCCCATTTCCCTGACCATATTTCTTAAGGCTAACGCAGCCTTACGAGGATCGGTGAGGACAGGCATCAGTAGCTGGGGAATACCGTTATAGACACTCAGTTCAACCACTTTGGGGTCGATCATCATAAATCTAACCTGTTCCGGTCCGGCCTTGTAGAGGATACTGGTAATAATGGTATTCAGACAGACACTCTTACCTGCTCCCGTTGCACCGGCAATTAACAGGTGGGGCATTTTAGTCAAATCAGCAATAACCGGTATACCGGTTATATCTTTTCCAAGTCCAACAGTTAAAGGCGAGATGCTCTTTTCAAAACCCGGATCTTCCATCACTTCGCGCAAATGAACCAACGATATGCTGTTGTTTGGCACTTCTATGCCTAATGCTGCTTTACCCGGAATCGGTGCTTCAATTCTGACTAATGGAGCAGCGAGATTTAAGGCCAGATCGTCTGCCAGACTAACAAATTTACTTACTTTCACACCGGCTTCAGGCTGAACTTCAAATCTGGTTACTGTCGGGCCGGTCTGAACATGAACAACTCGAGCTTTCACCCCGAAACTCAGCAGAGTGCTCTCCAGTAGTTTTGCCCTGTCTTTGCTGTTTTTTTGCTGCTGATGCAAGTCGTTGTCACCGGGGACAGTTAACAAATCGATGTGCGGCAACTGATAATCAGCCGATTTATGAAATTGATTACCTGGTTCAGCAACAGCTTTACCGGTTTCCGTACTTCGCAGATCAGGATAAACCAAACGAGGCTGGTAATCATAGGCTGATGTTCTTTCTTGGCCTTCTGATTTATCTGCCGGCTTAAGATAAGTCATACTGCTCGTATTGTTTCTTAAAGAACTTTCCTGTTCCGGCAGAGCTTGAGCCAGGTTCATTTCTGCCTGATTTTCATCTTTCAATTCAATTTTTACCGGCTGTTTCATTGTTATTCTCTTCATACCGCCCCAAAATAAGACTAAAGATTTTACTAAATAGTTAAAAACACTCTTTATTGCATACTTAATATGATTAACAACAAGAAGCATATTTTTAAAAATATTTTTTAGTGACAAATTAAGCAACAGCAGTATGGCAACGGTGAAAATTGCCCCACCGATAATCAGGCTGCCGGTTTTTCCAAAAAGGTATATCAGGGAAGCAAAAATCAGTGAACCGATCATTCCTCCGCCATTCCCGGCAAGACCTTCATTAATACTGGTTTGAAAAAGCACAGCTGCTGAATTAAAAGGCAACCGGGGAGACAAGTACTGTAGATGAAACCAGCCCATCACCATCAAAGCCGCCATTAAGAAACCTGCCAGGCGGTTCCCCGGTTGAAGTTTGCTGCCCGAAAGCAGGAAATTTACAGCTAAGGCAGCAAGAGTCAAAGGCACAATTATTGCGGCATTGCCGGCTATCGACCTCAATAGAAGACTGATGAATTGTCCCACGCCACCGGATTGTCCTGTCTGCAAGAGGCCGAAAGCAGAAAAAAGCGAGAATGCCAGTAACAACAGGCCTTTAATTTGTGCCTTCATTTCCCGGCTTAGCTTATTTTTTCTTTTTCTTGAATTTTTTTTTCGGGCCAAAGCAGCAGTTCCACCCTTCACTTTCACATACATTACAGATTAGTATAAAACATTTGTTCGCTTAAGTAAAGTTTGGCTATTTAATGGAAATAGATTTGATATCATGATTAATTATTGATCAGGGAGTATATTATTACAATCAGGCCGGCAAACCAGCAATAGTAAGAAAAAAAGTGAAACTTTCTGCCTGACAACATCTTAATGAATATTTTTATGGCAAATACTCCGGAAACAAAAGCTGCCAGGCCACCAGCGAAATAATTTAAAACCATTTCACTTTCCAGTCCGGTACTAATCAGATCTCTGGCTTCAAGAACCGTTGCACCCAATATGATCGGTGCCGAAAGCATAAAAGAATATCTTACCGCAGTTTCGCGGTCCAGGCCACGCCAGAGCGCGGTTAGAATAGTTGTCCCCGATCTTGATATGCCAGGAATCAGGGCAAAGGCCTGCAAGAGCCCGATTAAAGCTGCATCAACCGGTTTCAGGTCGGCAATGTTTTTTTGGCCGTAAGGGATTAATTTAATTAAATATAATATTCCTCCGGTTATTAATAACATGAAACCAACCATCAGTGTTGATTGAAAAAGAAGATCGACATATGCACTTAAAACCAGACCGATTACCCCGGTTACTGCAACACCAATCAGCAGCATGATCATGAAATGGCGCTGCAGATGATCCCTTCTCAAATTAAAAAGAGCAATAAATTCTTTTCCAAAAACGAAAATAACCGAGATCACGGTAGCAAAATGCAGCAATACTTCAAGGGTCACTCCAGGTTCATTTAGTCCCAACAGCTCCTGAAAGATTACCAGGTGACCTGAACTGCTTACCGGTAAAAATTCGGTTAACCCCTGGATCAACCCTAGAATTATTGCTTCAATGATGGTCATAATTCAGCTCCTCCGAGCACAACCGGCATCGCTTTATTTTCAAGCGTAAAATGCATCTCATCGCCGAATAGAATTTCCCCTTCCATATGTAGCGGACATTTCTTACTTAAATAGAGAGTAATTTCTTTCGCTCGATAGAGAGAAGCTTCCTTCAGTTCCACATGTTTACCGCTGAAAACTTTTGGAAAATGATAAGCCAGTGCCAGGTTACTCATCTGGTCGAAAACGCATATATCGAGTAAGCCATCGTCCTGTACCGCGTCAGGAAGGATCATCATGCCTCCTCCATAAGTTTTGCCAATACCGACAGCTACCAACATCGGCTTTTGTCTGAAAATCTTACCATCTCCCAGATCGATATCCATTTCAACCGGTTTATATGATAGCAAAGTCTCAAAAACAGCATAGATATAAGCCGAAACGCCGTTAAGAGGCTTTACTCCGCGATTGACCCGCAAAGCTACAGTTGCATCGAAACCAACGCCAACCGAATTTATAAAATGCCGGTTTAGGACCTTTCCCAGATCAATCTTTTTAATAACTGCATTTTCAAGGGCTCTGCAGGCTTCGTTGATATCACGCGGCATATTTACACTCATAGCAAAATCGTTACCTTTGCCTCCGTGAATAACTGCCAAAGCGCTATTACTTCCCACAATACCGTTTAATACTTCGTTGACAGTTCCATCGCCTCCGGCGGCAACTACTATGTTAAAACCATCTTCGGCTGCTCTGCGCGCAGCCTCAATTGCATCCTGGTGGCCCTTTGTCTGGTAGATTTCATACTCCAGTTTAGAATTGCGGAAGTAATTTTCGATTTCCGGCATCATCGTTTTAGCGCGTCCACCACCGGCGATCGGGTTTAGAATAAACTTATAGCGGTTCAAGTTCTTTCCTCCTGCCATAACGAAATTTGATGATTATTGGCCTGATCTAAAAAGGAGAACTTAAGTTCCCCTTTTCGTTTTAATTATGAAGCATGATCTCCGTTTTTGGGAGGCACATCGACAATGATTGGCATAATCATCGGGCGGCGACCGGTATGTTCATAAAAAAATGAAGAAGCCGAATCACGAATTCTGCCTTTTACTTTATTCCAATCGTGAAGTTCATCCCCATTTATTTTATTTATGGAACGCATCAAGGATTCCCTGGCGCTGGCGAGCAGGTCAATTGACTCGCGGACATAGACAAAACCGCGGGTAATTATTTCCGGTCCTGCCAAAAGAGTGCCTTCTTCAGGATCAACAGCGAGAACGATAATGACGATTCCATCTTCGGATAGTATATGGCGATCCCTGATTACTACTTCGCCGACATCACCAATCCCGAAACCATCTACTAAAACACGCCCGGCCGGAACAGAACCGCTAACCCTTCCTTTTCCGTTCGAGAATTCCATTACATGACCGGGTTTTACTAAAAATACATTCTCTTCAGCAATGCCAAGTTTTTGTGCAATTTTTGAACAGGAAGCCATCTGCCTGAATTCACCGTGAACCGGTATTAAATAACGGGGGTTTAGCAAATTGATCATCAGTTTTAGCTCTTCTTCACTGCCGTGCCCTGAAACATGGACGCCGGAAACAGAGCGGTAGATGACATCTGCCTGTAATTGAAACAAGTTATTGACCGTTCGGGCAACAAGTTTTTCATTGCCGGGAATCGGGTTGGCCGCAATAATGACAGTATCTCCTGGTTGTATTTCAACCTGCCGGTGCTCAGATTGTGATATACGGGTCAGGGCTGACATGGGCTCACCCTGGCTGCCGGTTGTAATTAATGCCATATTTTCAGGTTTTATGTCTTTAATCCGGTCGAGGTCGACCAGAACTCCTTCAGGTATTTTAAGGTAGCCAAGATCAGTTGAAATTTCAACCGAGTTGACAATACTGCGGCCTACTACACATACTTTTCGATCATAACGAACAGCAGCATCAATCACCTGCTGGATACGATGAATATTCGAAGCGAAAGTAGCAAGAATGATCCGACTTTGAGAAAGTCGGAAGATCTCGTTTATGCTGTTCCCTACTTCTTTTTCAGAAAGAGTATAACCGGGGCGATCTGCATTTGTGGAATCAATCAGAGCTGCTATTACACCTTTACGCCCCAGTTCAGCCAGCTTGTGATAATCGGTAATTTTTCCATCGACCGGTGTTTGATCAAACTTGAAGTCACTGGTATGAACAATCAAGCCGACCGGTGTATCGATGGCAATGCCGACAGAATCAGGTATGCTGTGGTTGGTGCGGAAAAATGTCAACTTAAAGCTGTCGGATAGCACAAGAGGTTCGTCAGGATTAATCTCAATTAATTTTGGATTCTTTACCGGATGTTCTCTTAGTTTAGCTTCCAGCAAACCCAGGGTGAGCCTGGTTCCGTAGATTGGAACGTTAAGATCTTCCAGCATGTAAGGTAACGCTCCGATATGATCTTCATGGCCATGGGTTAAGATCACCCCTAAGATATTCAGATTGCCTTCGGTCAGGTATGAAATATCTGGAATAACAATATCTATTCCCAGCATTGACTCATCCGGAAACTTTAATCCGGCATCAATGATCAGGCATTCTTCCCCATATTGCAGGACAAACATATTTTTTCCTATCTCCCCGACTCCGCCGAGGGGAATCAATTTAAGGACTTTATTGCGGTTTTTTGTTCTTGACAAGTTAATCCTCCGTTAATTTTTAAATATACGCACTGGTGTTTTTTAATTTTTTATTAATCAGCCGGTGTGGCCAAAGCCGCCGCTATTCCGGGTTGTAGGGGGCAGTTCATCTTTTTCTTCAAAAACTGCTCTGATGACCGGTACAACCACCATTTGTGCAATTCGATCGCCACGCTTAACCGTAAATTGATCTTGGCCGAAATTCATAACAATAATTTTAATCTCACCACGATAATCTGAATCGATTGTCCCAGGGGAATTAAGGACCCCGATGCCGTTTTTGGCAGCAAGGCCGCTTCGGGGTCTGATTTGCAATTCATAACCGAGAGGAACAGCAACATGCAGACCGGTAGGGATTAAGGTCCAGTCTCCGGGCATGATTTGTTCAGTTTTCGTTACGGCAGCAAAAAGATCCATGCCGGAAGAGCCTTCTGTCATATACGACGGCAGCGGCAAATCCGATGCATGTTCTGCTCTTTTAACCATTATTTTAACGGTGCTCCAGATAATGACAGCACCTCCGAAACAGTACAATTCAGTTATTAAAAACTGCTTATTTACCGAAGAGTAAAAATCCGGTTTAGTTTCGTGGTTCGCGGGGTTTATCCCCTCTGCTTTCACGACCGCCTCCACCCTCCGGTCTCGGTAGCAGAGCTTTTCGCGAAAGGTTTATCCGGCCTTTTTCATCGATATCCATTACTTTTACTTCAATTTGATCTCCAAGTTTAACCACATCTTCTGTTTTATCAACCCGGTGGTGGGCAAGGTGTGAAATATGTAGAAGACCTTCTTTACCCGGCAGGAGTTCAACAAAAGCTCCGTACCTTTCAACCCTGGTCACTTTACCGTTGTATATTTCGCCCGGTTCAACATCTTTTACCAGGGCTTCAATCATTTGCTGTGCCTTTTTGCCGTTTTCAGGATCAACAGCTGCGATAAAGACCCTGCCGTCAGGTTCGATATCGATCCCAACCCCGGTCTCAGCAATAATCTTGTTAATCATCCTGCCTCCAGGCCCGATTACGTCTCTGATCTTGTCGATTGCTATCTGCAACCTGATCATTCTTGGAGCGTTTGGCGAAAGTTCCGGCCTCGGAGCGGCGATTGTTTCATTCATTATCGCCAAAATATGCCTGTAACCCTGATCGGCCCGATCCAGAGCTTTTTGCAATATATCACTTGATATTCCCTTGATCTTGATGTCCATCTGAATAGCAGTTATCCCATTTTCAGTTCCTGCAACCTTGAAATCCATATCACCAAGAAAATCCTCGACTCCCTGGATATCGGATAATATTTCCACCTTATCGCCTTCTTTAATCAAACCCATGGCAATACCGGCAACCGGACGCTTGAGAGGAACTCCGGTATCCATCATCGACATCGATCCTGAGCAGACGCTGGCCATTGAGGTTGAACCATTCGATTCGAGAACTTCTGATACTAGACGGATAGTATAGGGAAATTCATCTTCCGATGGAACAACCGGTTCAAGAGCTCTTTCAGCCAGAGCCCCGTGTCCTATCTCCCGGCGGCCTGGGCCGCGCATGAAACCTGCTTCCCCGACACTAAAAGGCGGGAAATTGTAGTGATGAATAAATCTTTTCGATTCTTCCAATCCTAACCCGTCCAGCAGCTGTACATCACGCAAGGCTGACAGAGTGCAGACATTAAGGACCTGGGTTTGACCACGGGTAAATATTGCTGAACCGTGAGTGCGGGGCAAAACTGAAGTTTCGCAAGTTATCGGCCTGATTTCCTGGGGATTACGGCCATCGGCACGAATGCCTTTTTCCAGAATTAAGTCACGTAAAGTATCTTTGAGGATTAGTTCAAATATTTTACTGATATCCGGTTCATTTTCTGGATACTGATCAATAAATTCTGCGATCAGTTCAGTTTTTATTGATGAAAGAAGCGCTTCCCGCTCTTTCTTGTCGGCAATTTGAAATGCTGCTTCAATCTTACTCTTCACGAGCGGTTCGATTTTTGCGAACATCTCCTGCGGCAGCTCCCTGGTAACAACTTCCATTTTAGAAACACCAACATCGGCTACCATTTTTTCCTGCAGGGCAACGATTTCTCTGATCTGTTCATGACCAGCCTCTATACATTTTAAGACATCTTCCCGGCTGATCTCATTTGAACCTGCTTCGACCATCATTACCGCATCTTTTGTTCCGGCCAGCATTAAGTGCAGATCTGATTTCTGGGTATCCTCCTGATTCGGGTTTACTACAGGTTTGCCGTCGATCAATCCAACTATGACTGCTCCAACCGGACCTTCAAATGGAATCTTCGATATTGAAAGTGCGGCAGAAGCTCCGATTATCGATAATGTTTCCGGGGGGCAATCCTGATCCATTGAAAGCACAGTAGCGACTATATGCACAGAATTGTGAAAATTTTTCGGGAAAAGCGGTCTTAAAGAACGGTCTGTCAAACGACAGCCAAGGATAGCCCTCTCAGTGGGGCGCCCTTCCCTCTTTATGAAACCACCTGGAATACGTCCAACCGCATAAAGACGCTCTTCATAGTCAACGGTCATCGGGAAAAAATCAATTCCCTCCCGTGCTTCATCAGCAACTGTAGCTGTTACCAGCACTACTGTATCTCCATACTTCATTAAAACAGCACCACTGGCCTGCTTTGCCAGTCGTCCTGTTTCCAGCGTCAGCGTTCTGCCCTGCATTTCCGTTGTATAGGTCTGCATTTAATCGTGTACTCCTCTCACCTGTCAAAGTTAAACTAACTGAGAACACGGGGGTCGCCCCCCGTGTTCAAGAATTTCTTATTTTCTCAAGCCGAGCTTGGCAAGAATCGCCTGATAACGTTCAGGTGAGCGGTCGCGGAGATAATTAAGAAGTCCTCTTCTGCGGCCAACCATCTTTAGCAATCCCCGTTGTGAATGAAAATCCTTTTTGTGCATTTTGAGGTGATCAGTGAGGTAGTTGATTCTCTCAGTTAGAAGGGCAATCTGAACCTCAGGTGAACCGGTATCCCCTTCATGCCTCTTATGAAGATCAATAATCTCCTGCTTGCGTTCATTGTCTAACATCAATAGGCCTCCCTTTTTTAATCGCCGCCAGCCAAGTGTAACGTCGGGAAATCGTTATACCTCGCCCGCGGTTCACATTGTTAAGATCTTAGCACACTGCATCCTGCTTGTAAAGGACGGCCACTGCCGTTTTTCTCCTGCCGGTAAAACTGCAGTATCTTTCGCCCTGTTTCGATATCTTTGGCTATCTGTTTCTTTAAACTGTCCGCAGATGGAAAAGCCTGAATTTCACGGAGTTTTTCCAGGAAACAGATACGGATATGGCGACCGTAAATTAAATTGTCATAATCAAGAATGTGTGTTTCTATCGTTCTTTGTTCAGTGTTTTTGAATGTCGGTTTAGCTCCGACATTTGTCACCCCATAGAGTAGGTTATTTTCTAATTTGCTGACAGCGGTTAGATATACTCCGTTACCGGGCCAAAGCAGCTGCTCCGGGGTGATCAGGTTAGCTGTGGGATAGCCCAGCTTGTTACCGATACCACTGCCACTGGTCACTAATCCTTCTCTGAAAAAATAATAGTTTAAGTATTCAGCCGCTTCTCTTACTGCGCCTTTCAGGATCAGTTCCCTGATTAATGAACTGCTCACTTTTTCATTTTTGTAAGTCAGGAGATTTTGAATTTCAGTAGAAAAGCCATAAATAATGCCATATTCTTCCATTAAGGAGGCGGTTCCTTTTCCACCTTTCCCAAAGCGGTAATTTTCTCCGATAAATAAGCCTTTAACCTTCAGTTGCCTGATTAGAATTTCCCTGACGAATTCTTCCGGTTCAAGGGCTGCAAAATCCCTGGTAAATTGCTCGATGATCATAAAATCCAGTTTAAATTCCTGTAATATCTCCGCCCGGTCTGCCAAATCCGTGAGCAGCGTTACCGGTTCTTCAGGCTTTAATGCCGTTAGCGGATGGGGATTTAAGATCAGGACAGCACTATATCCTTCTTCGTAGCGGGCTTTTTCGCAAATAGCTTTGACTATAGCCTGGTGACCAAGGTGAACACCGTCGAAATTGCCCAGCGCTAAAAATAGCGGTCTGTTTAGTTGGGGTAGTTTATTTATGCCGTTAATAATTTCCAATTTAGCGATATCCTCTTGTTAATTATTTAATCAGACAGATATTTTACAGTTTTAATCATGATCTGTAGATCTTCTTCAATTACCTGTCCCAAAGCTTTGAAATTAGAACTCTCATCATATAATCTGATCAGTTTCCCACCCGTTTTTATAACCCGGCTATCCACACTGGGCAGTATCAGTGGTTGGCCGTGCTTTAAGCTTGCAAGCTGGTCCTTCTTCAAAACGATCATAGGTATATGCTGCAGGGCTGAATCTGGCGGGAATATTTTCAACTGAGCTTCACCTTTTTCGGCTGCTGAAGCAAAATTCTCATAGGTTATCGCGTCTTTCAGGGTGAAGGGGCCGACAGCCAGACGTGAGAGAGCCGAAAGGAAAGCTCCGCAGCCGACCACTGCGCCGATGTCAGCGGCCAGGGTCCGAATATAGGTGCCTTTTGAACATCTAACATCAATCACCAAATGCGGTTCTCTTTCGAGTTGAAATTCGTTAACGATAATGTCGTAAATTTCAATCTTACGGCTTTTACGCGGTACTTCCGCGCCTTCCCTGGTCCATCGGTAAAGAGGCTTACCTTTGTATTTAACCGCCGAATATGGTGGAGGGAGCTGCTCCCTGATGCCCCTGAAGGCATTGACTAGATTGGTGATCTCTTCTAAGTTCAAATTAGGAACCGGTTTTTGGTCGAGAATTCTTCCCTCCGAGTCATAGGTATCAGTCGTTTTTCCGAAAGTTATCGCAGCCCGGTATGTTTTGGGAAGTTCGATAATATATTCAGATAACCTGGTAGCTCTCCCCAGGCATATTGGCAGGACTCCGGTTGCCAAAGGATCTAGAGTGCCGGTATGCCCGGCTTTAACACCTGGCAAAACATTCCTGATCTTTTGCACTACCTGATGTGAGGTCAAGCCATAAGGCTTATCTATTATCACTAGACCATTAAGCAAATTAAATCCCTCAGCTGGGCAGGTCGGCGAGCATCTTTAATGCTTCGTCCAGCACTTTAGTTTTAACGCTTTCATAATTACCCTGCAAACGGCAGCCGGCTGCACGAATATGCCCACCACCATTAAGTTTTCCGGCCAGTTTACTTACATCTAACCGCTTCGATCTAAAACCGACCTTTACTTCTGAATCAGCTTCGACATAGAAAAGAATCCCCAGTTCAACTCCCTCTATATTTCTGGTGTAATTTACAATACCGTCAAGATCATCGGTTGAGGCAGCACTGCGAATCCTGATATCCTTACTGATAGTCATAACAGCTACAGTTCGGTTGCAATACATTTCGAGGCTGGCAAGTGCCTCTTTGAGCAGCATGTAAAAAGAAAGCGGTCGTTCATCAAAGACTTTCTGTGACAGGGCGCCCGGACTTATCCCATGTTCAAGTAGGCTGGCAGTTACCCTGTGGGTAAGCGGGGTCGTATTATCATACTTAAATGAGCCTGTATCCGTTGATATGGCAACATAGAGAGCTTCAGCTATTTCGCTGTCAAGACTAATCTTCAAATCCTTCATTACGCTGTACACAATCTCCCCGGTAGCAGAAGCTTCCGGATTGACATGATTAAGCGATCCATAACCTTGATTAGTCACATGATGATCGATATTGATTATTGTCGGGCTGCTCATAACTTTTTCTTTAAAAGAGCCTAAACGATCGGCATCACTGCTGTCGAGAACAATTACAGTAAGAGCAGAATTAAACAGGTCAAGATCATGACTGACAAGATCGGCTCCAGAAAGAAAAGTATACTTTAGAGGAATATGACCAGGTGTAAACATCCTGATCTTTTTGCCCGCTTTCGTCAAGCCCCTGCCAAATGCCAAAAGCGAGCCGATACTGTCACCGTCCGGCAAAATGTGAGAAATCAGGTTTAAGTTCTCTTCCTGCTTGATTATACTAATTATCCTGTCCAGATCGCTCATCGTCATCGCCAGGTTCTCCATGCAATGATTTAATAACTTGCTCGATGTGAGCACCATATTCAAGAGAGTTATCAATAAAAAAATTGATTTCCGGAGTATATCTAAGCCTGATTCTGCGGCCGATTTCGCCGCGAATAAAACCCGACGCCCTGATCAGGGTTTGCAGGGTGCTCTCTTTTTCATCTTCAGTGCCATATATACTGACATAGACAGAAGCGTAACGTAGATCTTTCGAAAGGTCGACATCAGTGACACTGGTCAGAGACGCTACCCTGGGATCTTTTATTTCAGCAGCAATAATCGCGCTGACATCTTTTTTTATCTGCTCGGCAACACGTCTTACCCTGTTTTCCGACACCTGTAAATCCTCCAGACTAATAACCGCCATTTTCAAGGCCTTATCAGCGGGCTACTTGTTCCAGGACGTAAGCCTCAACGATATCACCCTCGTGGAGGTCATTAAAATTCTCAAGCAGAATGCCGCATTCATAGCCTGTTAATACTTCCTTCACGTCATCCTTAAATCTTTTCAGAGAATCTATTTTGCCGCCGTCAAGAATGACCGTGCCGTCCCTAATCACCCTGATCATAGCGTTCCTGGTGATTTTACCTTCAATAACATAAGATCCGGCAATACTACCCAGACGCGAGACTTTAAAGAGCTGGCGAACTTCAGCCTGGCCCTGAATTACTTCTTTCATAATCGGCTTAAGCATTCCTGTTACGGCAGCTTTAATATCTTCTATTGCTTCGTAAATGATTCTGTATAGTCTAATGTCAACCTGATCCTGCTCGGATAATTTGCGGGCATTGTTATCTGGACGAACGTTAAACCCAATCACGATGGCATTTGAAGCCGCTGCCAACATTACGTCCGACTCACTGATTGCTCCAACTCCGGTATGTATAACTTTAATCTGGACCTCTTCCAGGCTAAGTTTGTATAGAGCATCCTGGAGTGCTTCAACCGATCCCTGAACATCGGCTTTAAGGATTAAGTTAAGATCCTTGACTTCACCTTCCTGAATCTGTTTGAACAGATCCTCCAAGGTTACCCGCTGCACATGTCTGGTCGCTTCCTTGATTTTAACTGTTCTCTTTTCAGCCACCTGCCTGGCAATCCGATCATCGCTGACTACCTGGAAAAGATCGCCAGCGAGTGGAACTTCACTCAATCCAAGAATTTCTACCGGAGTGGAAGGGCCTGCCGATTTCACTCTTTCACCGCGATCATTGTACATTGCTCTTATTTTTCCGGCAATTGAACCACAAATAATCGGATCACCAATTTTTAAGGTTCCGTCCTGAACCAATACAGTTGCAACCGGTCCGCGTCCGCGATCCAGTTTTGCCTCAATAACTGTTCCCCTTCCTGATCGCTCAGGGCTGGCTTTAAGCTCGGCCACTTCAGAGAGCAGCAGGATCATTTCCAGCAGCTCTTCAATACCATCGCCCCTGATAGCGCTGACCGGAACAAAAATTGTGTCACCACCCCACTCTTCGGCTACAAGACCATGTTCCGAAAGCTGCTGTTTGATGCGATCCGGATTGGCTTCAGGTTTATCAATTTTATTAATCGCAACCAAAACCGGCACCTGTGCCGCCTTGGCATGATTGATGGCCTCAATGGTCTGGGGCATAACCCCGTCATCAGCAGCAACTACTAACACTGCAATATCTGTAACCTGGGCACCACGGGCCCTCATTGCCGTAAAGGCTTCATGACCGGGAGTGTCAAGGAAAACTATTTTTTTATCGTGCACCTTGACCTGATATGCACCGATATGCTGGGTTATACCACCTACTTCGCCTGCTGTTACATTCGCATTCCTGATCGCATCAAGCAGAGATGTTTTGCCATGATCGACATGACCGAGAACTGTAACAACCGGCTTTCGCATGATCTCTTTTTTTTCTTCGTCTCCGGCAACTGCCAGCAGTTCTTCTTCCACCGGATCCTCGATGTATTCGAAATCGTAACCGTATTCCTCAGCTACCAGCTCAACTGTTTCAGGCGCTAATGGTTGGTTGATATTAGCCATTACACCCATTTCCATTAAAAAGCCGATTAACTGAGAAGGGGTAATTTCCAACCGTCCCGCCAGCTCACCCACGGTAACCTGTCCTTCTAACCTGATTTTGGGACGTTTTTCTTTAAGTAGCGCTGCTCGCTTTTCTTCCTGAAGAGCTTTTCTTGCTTTTCTGCTCGGTAAAGGCTGCTCTTCAGTCTTTTTCTTCTCTTTCTTCTTATCCGGTTTTACAGCAGCATCAACTTTTACAGTGCTGTCAGCCTTCCCGGGTTTTTCAGCTTTTTCAGCTGTTTTGACTGTTTCCTGAGGCGGCCTCTCATCTGATTGACCGGTTAAAACAGCCATAACCCGTTTAGCTTCTTCGTCAGTCAAAGTACTCATATGGTTATTAACCTTTATCTCCATACTTTCCATGACATCAATTAATTTTTTGCTCGTTGTACCCAGTTCTTTTGCCAGTTCGTATACTCTGACTTTAGCCATTAATTACCACACCTCCATCGAGAAAACCCTCCTCGTAATCATTCCTGATCCGCAGACATATTACGTAACAGCTTCGATATTTCGTCGCTCAGTTCAGGAGAAACAGGCTGTTGCAGGTTTTTTTCAAGTCTTTTGCCTTTAATTGCCTTGATCAGGCATTCTTCAGCAGGGCAGATATAAGCGCCTCTGCCTGCTTTTTTCCCGGTCAGGTCCAGAATAATCTTCAGATCTTGCGTTCTGACAATCCGGATCAATTCTTTTTTTGGTTTCTGTTCCCGACAGCCAATACAGATCCGCATCGGAATCTTACGTTTCTTGATCATTTTCGTTTTATTCCTCCGCAGCTCCATCTTCCTGGCTGGGTTCAGCTAGATCTGCTTTTGTTTTAACCTTTTTTTTAGTTTTAGCTTTTTTAGTTTCTTTTTCAGGCTCTGCTTCAGCGGATTCTTCCGCCCCGGCTGTTTCTTCATCCGCCGGAACTAAAGCATTCTCTGTTTCTCTGTCTTGACTTGCTTGCTCTTCTTCTTCTTCAGTCTGTTCAGCGAGACCGATAGCTGAAAGACTTTTTTCCGTGAATTGTGTTTCACTGGATATATCAATTTTCCAACCGGTAATTTTTGCAGCCAGGCGCGCATTTTGCCCTTCCTTCCCGATTGCCAGCGAAAGCTGGGTGTCGGGGACTACAACAGTAGCCAATTTGGCATCGGATTCCAATATAACTGAAGCGACCTTGGCCGGACTGAGCGCATTGGCGATATATTCCTCGGATTCCTCGCTCCATTTGACTATATCAATTTTTTCGCCTTTTAATTCGTTGCTGATCGCTTGCACTCGGCTGCCTTTTGGACCGACACAGGCGCCAACCGGATCAATATCCTTATTGTTGGAGTAAACGGCTAATTTTGAACGATGGCCTGCTTCACGGGCTGCAGCTTTAATCTCGACGATCCCCTCGTAAATTTCCGGAACTTCCATTTCAAACAGTCTTTTTAAAAATCCGGTATGTGTTCTGGAAACAATGATCTGCGGTCCTTTTGTCGTCTTTTTAACGTCAACAATGAAGGTTTTGACTCTTTCGCCCTGTCGATATCGTTCGTGGGGAATTTGCTCCTCAATCGGCAGAACAGCTTCTGTCCGCCCCAGATCGATAATCACGTTACGCTGCTCAAAGCGTCGCACCAGGCCGGTGATTATTTCTTCGGTCCGATCAACAAAGTTCTCATAGATCAATTCCCTTTCTGCTTCCCTGATCCGCTGAATGACTACCTGTTTTGCGGTTTGCGCTGCAATCCTGCCAAATTCTTTTGGAGTTACCTCCATTTCAACAATGTCATCAATCTGGCAGCGGGGATCATAAACTCTTGCTTCATAAAGGCTAACTTCCTGCTGATCCGATTCTACATTTTCTACAACTTTAAGCTGAGAAAAGACCTTTATTTCACCGGTATCCCGATCAATACTGACCCTGACAGCCGGAGCAGATTGGAAATTACGTTTATAAGCAGAAATAAGCGCAACTTCGAGGGCTTCGAATAAAACCTCTTTGCTTATGCCCTTTTCTTTTTCAAGTGAATCTAACGCTGCAAACAAATCTTTATTCATTTTTCCCAAACAAACCTCCTTTCGCTATTTACTTTTTTTCTTGACATTCTGAGGTTTACGGTACCAGAGTCGGGCTCGCTTCACCTTGTTAAAACTAACGGCAACCCTGCTTCCGTCATCTTTTTCGATTCTGAACTGTTTCAGATCAGCTTCAACCAGGTATCCGGCAATTTTTAACGATCCGTCAATCTCCTGATTTAAAACTACTTTGACCGGCTCTCCGATGAACCGGATAAAGTGTACCGGTTTGGTCAGCGGTCTCTCCAATCCAGGCGAGGCAACTTCAAGGACGTATGCATGCGGCAGGGGATCATGCAAATCAAGCAGCCCTGATACTGCGCGGCTTATTTTTTCGCAGTCTTCGATTGATACTCCGTCTTCGCTGTCAATTATTAGCAATACTTTTCCCTGGCGGCCGGGAAAATATTCTAGATCCAGCAGCTCAAACTCCATTTTTAGAAGCAGCGGTTCAATCAGCTCAACCAGTTTTGATTTCGTCTCTTCCCTGCTCAAATTTATTATCTCCGCTCCAGATATCCATAAATTTACCCATGTAACATGAAAGAGTGGGAAAACCCACCCTTCGCAAGAAACTTACTATCAATGCTTAATTTACCACAAAGCAACGACAAGTTCAATAGCCGCAGACTGATAAAACGTTATTAATAATTAGTTATTTTTGATCCAGATCAGCTTCAGCCACATACCTGATAATTTCCCAGTACATTTTAGCCCTGGCGAATAAACCTTTCCAGAAACCAAGTTTTTCCTCTTTCATCACATGCGACAACAGCGGAAGCTGAACCAAGGCAACTTCTAATTCATTTTCTTCAACATACCGCTGTAATGCAACTTCAATTCCAAAGCGAGCCAAATCCAAATCAGAGATATTTTCAATTAACTCGCGTGTCAACGCCCGCTGCCCCGACAGGAAGGGCGCCATTCTTTGTGCCAGATCGGTTACCGTCCGTCCTTTTTCAAAAATACCGGTTGACATGGCTGCCCGACTAGCAGTAACCGGCTCCAGTAAAGATCTGATATGTTCTATGCTCAATCCGATTAAGTCGGCGTCAAGGATCAGGATTACATCTCCACTACTATTTTCCAGACCGATCTTTACTGCTCCGCCTTTTCCGCGATTTTCAAGCAGCTCAATTACCTTTACTGACTCGTATGATTTAGCTACCGCAACTGTATTGTCTTCAGAACCATCACTGACGACAACGATCTCTTCGATCAGGGAGGATTCAGTCAGAACATCCAATACAGCCCCGATATTATATTCCTCGTTATAAGCAGGGATGACCGCCGATACCTTGATCACTGCTATCCCTCTTTCCTGCTGTTTATAATATCTATTTCTCTCTTTAATTCTACTTTAAAAGCGGTCAGCAGTTGGTCTAATTTCACGGTTTTGATCACTTCACCTTTTCTGAAAATCAACCCCTGCTGTTTGCCCGCGCAAATACCGAGGTCCGCTTCACGTGCTTCACCCGGGCCGTTTACTGCACACCCCATTACGGCAATGCGCAAAGGAATGTTCAATCCCTTAATCATCTTTTCCACTGAATTTGCAAGGTTAACCAGATCGGTTTCACAACGGCCACAGGTTGGGCAGGAGATCAATTCAGGTTCAAATCTTCTTATGTCTAATGCCTGTAGTATTCGGCGGGATAACTCTACTTCTTCAACCGGATTAGCTGTTAATGAAACCCTGAAAGTATCACCAATACCTTCAGCAAGCAGGGTGCCGATACCGATTGCCGATTTAACCATACCGGTTAGTGGCGGACCTGCTTCTGTTACTCCCAAATGCAGCGGATAATCAACCTGACTGGAAAAAAGACGGTTTGCCTCTATGGTTGTATAGACCTCTGAAGCTTTTAAAGAAACAATAACCTGTTTAAAGCGCACTTTTTCCAGGGCTTCGATGTAACCAAGCGCTGATTCAACAAGCGCTTCAGCCGGCTTAACTTTAGAGAGTTCTTGCAGTTTATTTTCAAGCGAACCGGCATTCACACCGATACGTATCGGGATTCCTGCTTCATCTGCACAACTGGCAATCTCCAGTAAACGTTCTTTGCCACCTATATTACCGGGATTAATGCGTATTTTTGCCGCTCCGCTGCCAATTGCTTCAATGGCCAGCCGGAAATCAAAGTGAATGTCGGCGATCACAGGAATTCTGCTTTTAGTCACAATGTCTCTCAGGGCTGAAACTGCATGGCGATCCGGAACTGCCACCCTGATCAGCTCGCATCCCGCTTTTTCCAGCTCTGCAATCTGGTTTAAAGTTGCCGGGATATCAGTAGTTTTAGTATTTGTCATTGATTGAATCACAATCGGATTATTACCGCCGACTGTGATTCCACCAACTTTGATCGTGGTTGTATATTTACGTTGAGGAGCAGTCAATATTTAACCTCTCGGTTCTAAACTATCTTTTTTTTGAAATAAAGACTAATCAACAGTTAATTGCCGGGTATAATATCCCACCTGATCAAATCCTGATAAGTGATAAATAGAATCAGGAGGATTAGGAGGGCAAACCCTATAAAATGGATGATTCCTTCTTTTTCCGGATCAATTCGTTTTCCTCGCAAGGCTTCAATGATCAGGAAAAACAGGCGACCTCCGTCCAGCGCAGGTATGGGCAGTAAATTCATAATCCCTAAACTGATGCTAATCAACGCTGTTAAAAGAAGGAGGTTAACCAGGCCCGTTTGAGCCACTTCACCGATTACGAAAATAATGCCCACCGGACCGGTAACATCAAGCGGAGCTTTGCCGGTTACAACCTGAAATATTGATGAAAGGATTAGGCCAAAGCGTTGAATACTTATCTGCACTGAATCCAAAAAGCGGTATTTTAAGACTGGTGGTGCTATACCAATCATACCGCGGCCAGTTTCGGCATTTAACTCAGTTACAACAGTAACTTCAAACTCCCGGTTTTCACGTTCGATGATCAGGCTTATAGTTTGATTCGGTTTTTCCGATATCAGCAATAGGACGTCTTCCCAGTCATTTACTGTCCGGCCATCAACCGATCTGATCACATCACCGGGCAGCAAACCTACTGTTTCAGCTGGCATATCTTCGATAATATTGCCAATCTTACCGCTATCGGTAACCGGTACACCAGTCAGGAAAAAAAAGATAATAAAGAACACTACCAGAGCCAGAACAAGATTCATGCCGGCACCGGAAATCAAGACTGCAGCCCTGCTTAAAATCGGCTTTTGTGCAAAACTGTCCGGTTCTTCTGCTTCATCAGGATTTTCACCTAACATCCGGCAAAATCCACCAAGAGGGAAAACTCTTAAAGAATAATCAATATTATTTTTTGTCCAACCGATCAGCTTTGGTCCAAAACCGATTGCCAATTCCAAAACCCGGATACCAGTCAATCGGGCAACGAAATAATGCCCCAATTCATGGACAAGAATCAGCAGCCCGAAAATCAGTATCGATGCTATAACAGTTTGCATTATTAATTCATCCTTTCCGGCAACACTTTCGATATTTCCTGCGCTTTGATACGCGACCAATGATCAGCTTCCAGTACATCAGAAATTTCCGGCTCCTTAATAATATCATGTAAATCCATAACTTTTTCGATCAGGGTTGGAATGGCAGTAAAGCACAGGCTGTTTTTCAGAAAGTGTTCAACTGCAACTTCATTAGCTCCGTTTAAAACTGCAGGCATTGTTCCCCCCGCTTCCGCCGCCCGATAGGCGAGTTTCAAACACGGGAAATTAACGTAATCCGGTTCTTCAAAAGTTAAACATGTTCTGTAAGGTTTATAACTTTTTACCGGTCCGGGCTTACGTTCGGGATAAGTTAAAGCATATTGAATAGGCGTACGCATATCTGGTAAACCTAGTTGGGCGATAGTTGAACCATCAACATATTCAACCATCGAATGAACGATGCTCTGCCGGTGAATAACGACTTTGATCTGATCCAGCTTCAATCCAAAAAGCCACCTGGCCTCAATGACTTCAAGGCCTTTATTCATCAGTGTTGCCGAATCGACTGTAATCTTCTCTCCCATTTTCCAGTTGGGGTGCTTTAAAGCATCTTCAGGCTTTACCTGCCGTAAACTGCCCTGATCCATCCCGAAAAACGGCCCCCCCGAGGCAGTCAGATAGATGCAGGAGATTTCTTCCTGATTACCGGCTGTCCATGACTGCCAAATTGCCGAATGCTCGCTGTCAACAGGATAGATTCTTTCACGGTTTAGCATTCCTGATCGATTGAGAATTTCTCCGCCGATAACCAGAGATTCCTTGTTAGCCAGGGCAACTTTCTTTTCATTCTTCAAAGCTGTAATGAGCGGTTCAAATCCGCTAAATCCGACCAGTGCCAGGACAATCAGATCTGCTGAAGGCCATCCGGCTGCAAGAAGCTGGCCTTCTCTGCCTTTCCCTAAGACACAGCCAGGAATATTAACTTTTGCTTTTAATTGATCAAAATACTTTTCATCATTAATTACTGCTAATTCAGGCCTATATTTATCAACCTGCCTGCTGAGCAACTCAAAATTACTGCCGGCCGAAAGGACTACTACCCTGTAATCAGAGCCAAGACTATCAATCACATCAAGGGTCTGAGTGCCGATCGAGCCTGTTGAGCCTAATATGGCAATCTTTTTTACCATCGAACACCTTTTAAGAGATTAATGATCATGAAAAAATAGTAGATGAAAGGCGCAGTAAAGAGCAGGCTGTCAAAACGATCGAGGATTCCGCCGTGCCCGGGTATCAACCCTCCAGAATCTTTAACTTTCAGTTGCCGCTTCAGCGCTGATTCGAGCAGATCGCCAAGTTGAGCAAACACAGCAATACCCAACCCAAGGGCAATTGCCTGCATTGGAGCAAGCGGTAACAGATCAGGGGCAAGAATTGAAGTTGAAAAGACGATCGCTGTCAGACCTAAAATACCGGCCATCGAACCCTCAACTGACTTATTGGGGCTGATTAGCGGTGCAAACTTCCGAACACCCCACTTAGTCCCGATAAAATAAGCAAGGGTATCATGGATCCAAACGCTGAAAAGAAGGATATAGGTATATAGAGCTCCTTCCGTAAGCATCCTTAGTAGAAGCATATAACCTGTCAGGCCGCCAAGATAAACAATACCCCACAGCAGGATGGCAGATTCTGCGATGCTGAAACGCTCCATGTTAAAAAGGGCATACATATAGAGAACGGCAAAAATAATAATTATCAGCGGATAGATCAAACTGATTTGCTCAAAGTATATGGCCATCAGAAATAAAGAGACTCCCGGCATGCCAATCATCAAAGGTAATTTGTAATCCTGTTTTTTATAGATACTGCAGTATTCGTAAATTCCCAAATTACAGACAATCAGTAATAAAAGAGCATACCAGATGCCACCGAAATGGACTGCTGCAATTACCACCGGAATACCCACTAGGGCTGATATTACTCGCAGGTAAAGCATTTAATCACCTTTCTGCTGTTCAGATTTGACCAAAACGTCTTTTACGCTGCTGGTATTCATTAATAGCTTCCAGCAAATGTTGTTTATTAAAATCAGGCCAGTAAACTTCAGTAAAGTATAGTTCGCTGTATGCCAGCTGCCACAATAAAAAATTGCTGATCCGCATTTCACCGCTGGTCCGAATCAGCAGATCAGGATCAGGCAAATCTTTGGTATAAAGGTATGAAGCCAGTTTTTTTTCAGTTATCTTACGCTTAATTTTGCCTGCAGCTGCTTCAGCAACCAGTTGATTTACAGCACTTAAAATCTCTGTTCTTGATCCGTAATTCAGGGCAAAATTCAAAACCATGCCATTATTATTACTGGTGGCTTCTGTTCCTTCCCTAATCACTTTTAAAACCCGCCGCGGTAATCTTGAAGGTTCACCAATCATTCGAACCTGAACATTATTTCGGATTAACTCCGGCAATTCCCGCTCAAAATACTGCTCAGGCAGTCCCATTAAATAACGGACTTCCCAATCCGGACGCTTCCAGTTTTCAGTGGAAAAGGCATAAAGTGTTAAGACCTTTATGCCCAATTCATTGCAGTTTCGGACAGTCTCACGGACAGTCTCAACACCCTGCTTATGACCTTCATGCCTCGGCAAACCGCGTTCTGTTGCCCATCGGCCATTACCATCCATAATGATGGCAATGTGAGCTGGAATACTCTGAAGTTCAATCGTTCCAAACTTTTGCTGCCTGATCTGTTTAGAAGTCATCTGCCGACCACCAGTGTGTTAATAAGAAGCTCCCTCCTGCATACCAAGAGAGAGCCAATTCCTGATAAAATGACGGTCTTTTTTGAAGAACGTCGTTTAAATCCCGCCGGCTCAAACTCCCCCGGTCAACAATCAATCTGACCCTGACCGAACCGCCGACAGCTATACTTCCATCATCTCTTTCTCTTTCAGCGCCGTGATATCGTCGATTTCAACGATTTTCTGATCTGTGATTTCCTGGATTTTATCTTGTGAGCGGCGGCGCTCATCTTCCGAGATCTCGCCAGTTTTCTCCAGCTTCTTTATTTCTTCGTTGGAATCCCTTCGAATATTGCGAATCCCAACCTTACTCTCTTCAGCCTTTTTGCGGACAAACTTCACCAGTTCTTTCCTTCTGTCTTCGGTCAACTGAGGGATTGAAAGGCGAATTACATTTCCATCATTTGTTGGAGTCAGTCCCAAATCTGATTTAAGAATTGCCTTTTCGATATCACCAATTGACTGTTTATCCCAGGGCTGTATGACCAATAACCGCGACTCAGGAGCTGTGATCCCGGCTAACTGGTTAAGAGGGGTGACAGCCCCATAGTATTCAACTTCAATGCGATCCAGAAGTGCCGGAGTAGCCCTGCCGGCCCGCAGTGTTGCCAGTTCTCGCTGGAATACACTGATTACCTTGTCCATTCGTTCTTCGGCATCATTATAAATTAGTTCTAACATAAATCACCCACTCCTGATAATCGTCCCGATCTTTTCTCCCATAATTACTTTTTTAATATTACCCAGGTTCAAACCAAAGACGATTAACCTTATTTTGTTATCCATGCAAAGTGAAGCAGCTGTCGAATCCATAACTCCCAGGCCCTGATTGATAACTTCGATGTAGCTCAACTCATTAAATTTTCTGGCATTGGGGTTCGTAAGGGGATCTGAATCGTAAACTGCGTCCACCTTGCCTTTAGCCAGTAAAATAACTTCCGCTTCGATTTCTGCTGCCCGCAATGCTGCAGTTGTATCAGTTGAAAAATAAGGATTTCCCGTTCCACCGGCGAATATTACAACCCGGCCTTTCTCAAGATGACGCAGCGCCCTCCTGCGAATGTAAGGCTCAGCCACTTTTTGCATCTCAAGAGCAGTTTGGACTCTCGTGTCAACGCCATGTCGCTCGAGAGCGTCCTGAAGAGCCAGGGCGTTAATCACCGTTGCCAGCATGCCCATATAATCGGCTGTTGCCCGGTCCATTCCTTTGCTGCCAGCCTGGGCTCCCCGCCAGATATTGCCTCCGCCAACAACAATTGCTATTTCCACTTTGAATTGGGTTACTTCTTTAATCTGCAAAGCAATACTCTCGATCACTTCCTGATCGATGCCAAAACCCTGTTCCCCGGCCATCGCTTCGCCGCTTAGTTTGATCACTACTCTTTTGTAGGCAGGTTTTTCCAAACTGCACCTCCCTTAATTTTATTCGACAGAAACTAAAAAACAACCTTCAAGGCTTAAAAATATTAATACCGTCATATCTTAACCGTAAAGAAAAAGAACACTTTGCAGTGTTCTTTTCATTGCCCCCGCGCTTAACAAGTTGACGGTTCTTCTTCAATTCCTTCGCCGATTTCAAAGCGAGAAAAGCGCCTGATTACTATGTTTTCACCAATTTTTGCAATCATCGCCGTTAACAGGCCGCCGATTGTCTGATCTTCATCTTTGACATACTGCTGTTCAAGCAGACAGTTTTCGCGGAAATACTTATCCAGGCGTCCTTCAACAATTTTCTCGATTACTTTCTCCGGTTTACCTTCGTTGAGGGCCTGGGCCTTTATAATTTGCCTCTCTTTTTCCAGGATGCTTTCGGGAACATCCTCTTTCTTCAGATAGGCAGGATTTGTTGCCGCAACCTGCAGGCAGATGTTGCGAACGAATTCACGGAATTCATCATTTCGGGCTACAAAATCTGTTTCACAGTTAACTTCCACTAAAACACCGATTCTTCCGCCCATATGGATATAGGAGTCAATAATCCCCTGGTTGGCTGCTCTGTCAGACCGCTTTGCCGCTGCTGCCAGGCCTCTTTCTCGCAAAATATCAATCGCTTTTTCCTCTTTGCCTTCCGCTTCCATTAGCGCTTTTTTACAATCCATCATGCCGGCGCCAGTTTTTTCGCGCAGTGCTTTTACTATTTTTGCATCGATATGCATCTATTTCACACTCTCCTGTTGATTATTCTTCGCTTTTGTCCTCGCCCTGATCGTCATTCTCATCTTCTTCAGATTCCGAAGCATCTGCAGTTGTTATACTTTTTTCATTATCATCAGATCCATCAGGTTCAACTGCTGCAATTTCTTCAGGCTCTGTTTCTTTAACTTCTACTGCATCTTCTTCTGTATCAGGAGCTTCACTGATCTGTTTTCCTTCCAGAACTGCTTCGGCAATAACCGAGGTGATCAATTTAACAGCCCTGATAGCATCGTCGTTTCCGGGAATCAGATAATCAATTTCATCGGGATCACAATTTGTATCGACAATAGCAATAACCGGTATATCGAGCTTTCGTGCTTCAGCTACGGCAATTTTTTCTTTCCGCGGATCCACAACATAGATCGCGTCAGGGATCTTCTTCATCTCGCGGATACCACGCAGGAATTTAAGCAGCTTTTCTTTCTCATTGCGCAGGTTCAGGACTTCTTTTTTAGACAATCTTTCAAAGGTGCCGTCTTCTTCCATCCGATCAAGGGCGATCATCCGGTCGATACGGCGGCGGATCGTGTTGAAATTGGTCAACATACCGCCGAGCCAGCGGTGATTGACGTAATGTGCACCACAGCGTTCAGCTTCGAAACGTATCGATTCCTGGGCCTGTTTCTTGGTGCCGACAAAAATAATACTTCCCCCGTCTGCAACCAGATCACGGATAAAATTATAAGCCGTATCCATCAATTTTACGGTTTTTTGGAGATCGATGATGTAGATGCCATTACGCTCGGTAAAAATGTAGCTCTTCATCTTCGGGTTCCAGCGGCGGGTTTGATGTCCGAAATGAACACCCGCTTCAAGCAGTTGTTTCATACTTACCTTAGCCAATATACTTCCTCCTTTGTTTTTACCGCCGCCCGCTTCACAGCCGATCCCAGGCAAATCGCCAACCGGAACCCGGCTCTGCAGGCGTGAGTATTTAAAATTACCAGAGGTAGTATAGCACAGTTAAACTTTGCTGGCAATTAAAGTTGAAGTTGCAA
>CAYTER010000011.1:0-18598 GCA_964436815.1 uncultured Syntrophomonadaceae bacterium | reverse complement strand
AAGTTGCAAAGGCCATCTGCTTACTATAGAATTCTAATTACATTTTAGTCTACAGCAGTATTTTTCCGCATTATATAAAAGGACGTTAACAAGATGGCAGAAATCAGACCTTTCAAAGGACTTCGCTTTGCACAAGACCTGACTGGCTCTCTTGATCAGGTGATAACTCCTCCTTATGATGTTTTAAGCCCCTCTGACCAGGAAAGATTGCATAATCAGAGTCAATACAATATAATCCGCCTGGAATATGGCAAATCCAAGCCTGGCGATGACGAAGCAGAAAACCAATATAGCAGGGCTGCCAAAACTCTGGCCGACTGGGTGGAAGAGGGGGCTCTTGTCGTTGAAGACAGCAGGTCTTTCTACCTCTATGAGCAATCCTTTACCCATCATGGCACAGATTTTCAGCGAAGAGGAATATTCGCTGCTCTGAAAATCGAACCCTACGACAAAAGAATTATCCTGCCGCATGAATTAACCATGGCTGCACCCAAGGCAGACCGCTTAAAGCTGCTCGAAACGACCAGAACCAATACCAGCCCGATTTTCACTTTATTTCCCGATCTTGAAGGTATTGCTCCTGCATTATTGGCAAAGGAGACTAAAGATAAAGAGCTTTATCGGATCAATGAAGAATCGGGGCAAATTCATCGTATCTGGAAAATTGAAGATAAAAATTTTCAGGATAAGCTTATCAAATACCTTAAGCCACAGCCGGTTCTAATCGCAGATGGTCATCACCGTTATGAAACTGCCCTTCAATATAAATCATTATTAAGTACTAATGAGGAAGTAAATTCCGGCGCTGACTACATTATGGCGGTATTGATCAGCATGCAAGAACCAGGATTGCTCCTGCTACCAACCCATCGTCTCTTAAATAACCTGGACTTGAAATCTTATGAGAAGTTAATGGAGTTCTGCCAGGATAAATTTGAACTGGTCCGTTTTAATGATCACTTCCGGGTTAATGAAAGTGATTTCAATAAGGAACTCGCCTTTTTTAATAACAAGTACAAAGGATTTGCCATCGTAACAGCAGAATTTGCTGCATTCCTAAAACCGCGTAATCTAATCCCTGAAACAGTCTTTCCGGTAGAATTGCTGCACAATTTGATTTTAAAACCCTTTAGCGAATATGTCGAAAAAGAAAAAAGCGCCGCTAATTTTAAGATCAGCTACCCGCATGATCTTAAGAGCATCGATGAAGCTATCGCCTTCAGCAAGACAGACAGTGTTGCCTTTATCCTGGATACTATCCCTGTAGACTTGGTTTATGAGCGGGCGCTGAGCGGAAAAGTTATGCCTCAGAAAACTACATTTTTCTATCCCAAATTACCGAGCGGTTTAATTCTGCGCAGCCTCGATCTGGACTAAAGCTGCCAAAATCTTCTTTGCACCTTGATGATTTCATCCAAGTGAACCCGGAATGATTGGCCTACCTCGTATAAAGGACTGTTTTCTGTTATTGGCAGATTGAATTTTCCAATGGCATTAATCACCTGTAATACTGCTCCAGCCTGACCCTGAAGGTGATAACCTCCTTCCAGGCATAGCAGCAGTTTGCCCTCTGCCCAACGATCTGCAGCATCTGCCAGTTGCGTGGCCATATTGTAGTAACCGTTATAAGTAAGCGCCATTCCGGCCAGGGGATCTAGGTGATAGGCGTCCTGCCCTGCTGAGACGATAATCAATTCCGGCTCATACTGATCAAGTATGGGCATAATGATCTCTTTAAAACAAAGATCATATTCTGGATCACCGCATCCTCCGGGTAGCGGTAAATTAACTGTATAACCTTCACCGCTGCCCGAACCTGTTTCATCAATGCCACCACTTCCCGGATAAGCCGGGCTCTGGTGAATGGAGATAAACAGGATTTTTTCATCTTTTTCAAAGCTATGCTGAGTACCGTTACCATGGTGAACATCCCAGTCGACTATAGCGATCCTCTGCAAACCATACTCGCTGACTGCTTTAGCCGCGGCGATTGCCACATTATTAAAAAGGCAGAACCCCATAGCCTTATCAAACTCTGCGTGATGACCGGGTGGCCGGTTCAGGACAAACACTTTAAGCGGTTTCTTATTCATTACCATACTTAAACCGGCCAGGGCTCCACCCGCTGAAAGCAGGGCGATGCGATAAGATTCAGGTACGATATAGGTATCCATATCTAAATAGCTGCGTCTTGCCAGGCAGGCTTCTTCAACCGCTGCGATGTAATCCGCATCATGGATCAGCGTCAGGTCATCAATTGAAGCTGGTTCGGGTTCATGTATTTCGACATCACTTAAGAGATTATTTTCTTTCAGAGCGACCAGAATATGCTCTAATCTTTCTTTTCTTTCCGGATGCTGTCCCTGGGTATGAATCAGGTAATCCGGATGGTAGACGATTGCCACCTTATTTTCCATTTTCTTGTTCGCCCCCGCTCTTTTTTAAGTACTCATATTTATAATACATGAGCTTTTCCGCGATAAATCAGTCCTCTAATGGCATCTACTGTAATTATTTCTCCGTCCTTTATGAGAGAAAGCGCTTCACTGACACCCACTACAGCCGGTTTGCCCAAATTCAACGCGACAATTGCTGCGTGCGATGTGAGCCCGCCTTCTTCGGTTATGATCGCGGCTGCTTGCTTAATGGCTTCCATACAGTCAGGATCTGTTCCCGCTATTACCAGGACCTGTCCTTTCTCCATTTTCTGCGGATCTGTTCCGGATTTGACTCTAAAAGCTTTACCTGTTGCAGCAGCCTTACCGACGCCGGTACCACGGGCTATAATTTCGCCCACCGTTTCAACGCGCAACAGGTTTGTTGTGCCGGCAACTCCCACGGGTACACCTGCTGTGATAACCACCAGATCACCGTTGGCAACCACTCCCTCGGACAATGCTGCCTTGATGGCATTGTTAAACATTTCGTCAGTTGAACTCACCGGAGGACAGACAACAGCATGGACCCCCCAGGTAACTGTCAATTGATTTGCCACCTCACGGCGTGCCGATACTGCGATTATCGGTGCCTTTGGTTTGTACTTGGAAACCATTCGGGCTGTTTGACCGGATTGTGTTGCTGTAATAATCGCATTGGCACCCAGCTCGTATGCTGTATGGCAGGTAGCGTAACTGATCGCATCGGTTACTGTTTTTTTAATGGTGGGGCGCATATCTTCTAAAATTTTTTTATAACCCAGCCCACTTTCTGTATGAATTGCGATACGGCTCATTGTTTCCACTGCTTCCAAAGGAAAACGGCCAATAGCCGTCTCTCCTGAAAGCATTACGGCATCTGTTCCATCAAAAATTGCATTGGCCACATCGCTGGCCTCAGCCCTGGTTGGACGGGGATTGCGGATCATGCTGTCTAACATCTGGGTTGCTGTTATAACGGGCTTTCCAAGGCGATTACACTTTCTGATAAACTGTTTTTGCAGGAGCGGTACTTCCTCAGTTGGAATTTCGACTCCCAGATCTCCCCGGGCAACCATAACCCCGTCTGCAACATTTAATATAGAATTATAGTTTTCAACACCTTCGCGGCTCTCGATCTTTGCAATTATCATCAGGTTGCCGCCCCTGTTCTCAATGAGCCGCCTGATTTCCAGCACATCTTCGACGCTGCGCGTAAAAGAGGCCGCCAGAAAATGCACATCCTGGTCGAGGGCAAGTTCGATATCGATACGGTCCTCTTCACCTACTGCCGGCAAATTTATCCGCGTTCCCGGTGTGTTTAAACCCTTGTAGCTGCGCAGTTCGCCACCATGCACTACAGTACAGATAATATCGCGTCCATCTATAGACAGTACTTTCAAAGTAATTAAACCGTCATCAATCAGCACTAAACTGCCTGGGTTAAGATCTTTATGCAATTCAGAATAGGTTACAGAAACGCGGTTTTTATCACCTTTTATATTTTCGGTAGTTAATATAATGGTATTTCCATCTTCGAGCAGCACAGTTTCAGCGGAGAGATCTCCGGTTCTCACTTCCGGTCCCCTGGTATCAAAAAGCAGCCCAACGTTACGATTCAGCCGACTGCTAACCTTTTTTATCATTTCCAGCCTTCTTAAATGTTCTTTCCTGCTGCCATGCGATAAATTAAGCCGGGCAACATCCATGCCGGCTAAGATTAACTGCTCAAGCAGTTCTTCGCTATCAATGCTGGGACCGATGGTGCATACGATTTTTGTTCTGCGCATCAGGATACCTCCTAACAGATCCTATTTATAATGGATTTTTACAATATTTTAAAAATCCTTTGCCTAAGCATCAGAAATCAGGCTTTCTTCGCTTACTGCTCCTTTACCGAGCAAAGACTCAAGCCTTTCACGGCAGGCAGGATGATCGCGGACCCAGAATTCCTTTTCCAACAGCAAGGTTTTTTTATCGTCTTTAAAATAGAGGCAAACCGGGATAGTACCGCTCTCCGCTACCAGCAAATCTTTAAGTGAACTTAGTAAAGCTTCATCAGGTTTCCCGCTTAGTTCAAGGCGGTAACGTTTCTCTTCCTGAATCAGGGGCCTGATTCCTTCGACCAGAATTTTTATATCCTCTTCTTCTTTTAAATCTGTTCTCCCTTCGACCACTATCAGGTTGTCTTCTACTAACATTGATGAGTAGCGTTCAAAAAGATCAGGGAAAATTACCAGCTCAAGACTACCGGTTAGATCTTCAATTTTTACAAAAGCCATCTGCTTATTTTTCTTTGTATAAAATTGTCTTACCGCTACTACAATTCCACCTACCGCAACATGGCTGTTGTCCCCGGCATCAGGGAGTTCTGCACAACGGCTTAACTGCGGATTGATCTCAATCATTTCGCGATACGGCTCCAGCGGGTGGCCTGAAATGTAAAGGCCAAGCATCTCTTTCTCTAACAACAGCTTTTCCTTGTTATCGAAAGGCTCAATTTCCACCAGGTTATCACAGAGCAGTTCTTCCTGGGCGCTGTTTTCAAGCAGGCTAAACATCGAAAGCTGCCCGCATTCACGTTCACGTTGTTCTGCCTGACCATGGGCCAGCAAATCGTCGATCACCGCCAGATACTGTGCCCGGTGCCCACCAAGCGAGTCAAAAGCGCCGCATTTAATCAGGCTCTCCAAGACTTTTCGGTTACAGAGACGCAAATCGACCCGTGTAACAAAGTCGCGTAAAGATTTAAATGGTTTTTCTTTGCGGGCCACGATGATTGATTCGATCGCTCCCAGACCAACATTCTTGACCGCAGAAAGACCGAAACGGATCCTTTTTTCACTGACTACTGTAAAATGTTCTTCACTTTCGTTAATATCTGGTGGCAGTACTTCGATCCCTCTCCGTCGGCAATCGGATAGATAGAGAGCAACCTTATCACTGCTCGAGTAGTAGACTGTCATCAGCGCTGCCATGTAGTCTACCGGATAATTAGCCTTAAGGTAAGCCGTTTGGTAAGCGATCAGTGCATAGGCGGCAGCATGTGATTTGTTGAACCCGTAAGAGGCAAATTTGAGGATTAAGTCGTAGATTTTGACAGCCAGTTCTTTTGAGTAACCATTATTTACACAGCCTTCAACAAAAAGCTGCTGCTGTTCGTCCAAAATTTCTTTTTTCTTTTTACCGATCGCTCTGCGCAGAAGATCGGCCTGACTGAGCGTAAAACCAGCCATGCGCGCCGCGATTTCCATTACCTGCTCCTGGTATACGATTACACCATAAGTTTCGTTTAATATTGGCTCAAGAACAGGATGGGCGTAGCGTATTTTTTTAAGACCATGTTTACTCTTTATGAAAACGGGAATCTGATCCATCGGTCCCGGCCGGTATAACGCGACAACAGCGATGATATCTTCGAATTTATTCGGGATCAGCTCCCTTAAAACCGAGCGCATGCCGGAGCTTTCAAGCTGAAATACACCGGTGGTTTCCCCCTGCGACAATAACTCAAAAGTATTTTCATCATCTAAAGGTATCGTCTCAATGTCAATTTTTTCAGTGGTTCTTTTATAGATATTATTAAGGGCTTCGCCGATGATGCTCAGTGTTTTCAACCCTAAGAAATCCATTTTAAGCAATCCTAAATCTTCCAGAGTCATCATCGGAAACTGGGTCACAATCCCGCTTTCATTAGCTTTATACAGAGGTACGTGGTTGACCAGCGGTTCCCTGGCGATTACGACGCCTGCAGCATGAGTCGAAGCATGGCGAGGCATGCCTTCGACAGCCATTGATGTATCGAGCAGGTGACGGTAAGGTTCCTCATTGTACTTATACTGCAACTCCCTGCTTTGTTCCAGGGCTCTGGCGATAGTCATTTTCGGTTCGTTGGGAATCAGTTTGGCAATCCTGTCAACATCGGCATAGGGGATAGCCAAAGCCCGCCCCACATCTCTCACCGCCGCCCTGGCAGCCATGGTCCCGAAAGTTATAATCTGCGCTACCCTTTCTTGCCCGTATTTTTCGCAGACATAGTTAAGGACTCGTTCCCGCTTGTCGTCACAGAAATCTATATCAATATCGGGCATCGAGATTCGATCCGGATTTAAAAAACGTTCGAAAATCAAGCCATACCGCAGGGGTTCGATGTTTGTAATACCGAGACAGTAGGCAACGAGGCTGCCTGCAGCAGAACCACGCCCCGGTCCGACTATCACTTCCGATTTTTTGGCGTATTCGATCAGATCCCACACGATCAGGAAGTAATTGGCAAAATCCATCTGGCAAATTACATCCAACTCGTATTTCAGGCGTTCTTCCAACTCAGGCGTAACAGCCGTGTAGCGTTTTTTTAACCTTTCGTAACAAATCTCCCGCAAATAGTCATTAGCCTTGATTCCCTCCGGCAGGGAGTATACAGGCAGGTGGCGCTGATCGAAATCCCATTCAATATTGCAGCGCTCGGCAATCTTAAGACTATTGGCCAGGGCTTCAGGGCAATCGGCAAAACAGGAAGCCATTTCATCAGCAGATTTAAAATAAAATTCAGGCGCATCAAAACGCATTCTTTCCACTTCATCAACAGTTTTTCCGGTTTGGATGCAGAGCAAAACATCGTGGACCGCAGCATCATCACGTGACAGGTAATGGACATCGTTTGTAGCAACCAGGGGAATCCCCTCTGCAGCAGCAATTTTTTTCAGTTCAGCATTGACCACTTTTTGTTCCGGCAAACCGTGATCGTGCAGTTCGAGAAAAAAATTACCCTGACCGAAAAGATTATTATAATAGCGTGCCGCATCCCTGGCTGCGTCCACATTACCATTTAAGATATGGGTTGGTATTTCTCCGGCCAGACAGGCACTCAGACCAATCAAACCAGCAGCGTGCTCAGCCAGCAAATCCTTGTCAATTCGCGGCTTATAATAGAAACCGTCAATAAATGCTGTTGAGACTAGTTTAGTAAGATTTTGGTAACCTTCCTGGTTTTGTGCCAATAAAACCAGGTGATATTGAGAGTCATCCTTGCGAACTTCTTTCTGCAGTCTTGATCGGGGGGCAACATAAACTTCACAGCCCAGGATCGGCTTAACACCATGCTTTTTTGCCTCCCTGTAAAAATCAATAACCCCAAACATCGTACCATGATCCGTAATAGCCAGGGCAGGCATTTTCAGCTCAGCAGCTTTTTCAACCATCTTGCTGATTCGGGCGGCCCCGTCCAACAAGCTGTATTCGCTATGACAATGCAGATGAACAAAGCTCTTCTCGGACAAACTCTTACCTCCTGATCGTCTGGCTGTAACTAATCTAAGTTTTCGATTTCCCGGCCAGAGATCCTTTTTACCCTTTACTTTTTTTACTTTATTCTCTGTGATAAAATTTACTGGAAAACAATAATCTACTGAGAATTATATAATTTTTAAAATCGCTATAAGGGGGGTTCCCATGTTTCAGGATCGCGAACTGCGTCTGGCCTTAAAAATAGTCCTGGTTGCTGCGGCTGTTGTTCTCGCAATCTGGGCGCTGTTCCGGTTAGCTCCTGTTATCTCATTAATTATTATTGCCATATTTATTGTTTATACGATCAATCCGCTGGTCAGCCTTTTAATCAAAAACAGGTTCAAGCCATTTATTGCTGCAGTAATCGCATCCTTGATCATATTTGTTGCGATTATTCTATTTTTCTATCTTTTAATTCCCGGCCTGATCAGCGAAATGCGTCATTTAATCTTTTTCCTGACTACGGAACTGATCAATGATCTGCCTAAACTTGCCTCTCAACTTGAAGAAATTGACGCCCGTTTTAATCTCGAACTAACCTCGGCTTTTATTGACTACACTCAACAGTTTGTCCGGCAGGCCCCGGCAAACATCCAACTATTGCTGCGCAATTTAACTGCTTTGTCGATGAACGTTTTAACCCGGATCTGGGTAGTCCTGGCTCTTGTTTTCTTAGTATTTTATCTGGTTGTGGATATCGAAAAAGCCAGAAACAACCTGACCTTGCTTTTTCCGCAAATCTACAAAGATAATATCGCTCATATTTTAAGCACAATTGATGAAAAAGTAGGCGCCTATATCCGCGGCACTCTGCTGAAGTGTCTTTTTGTCGGTTTGCTTACCTGGCTTGGATTGACCTTTCTGGGCATGCCTTTTTCCCTGATGTTAGGGATCATGGCCGGTCTGTTTAATATTATCCTCTACATCGGTCCATTGGTTGCCGCTGTACCGGCTCTTCTCTTAAGCCTGATGCCGGGCACACCGGGCTTAATCTTAGTAGCCCTGCTGTATATCATCGTCCAGATTCTAGACGCTTTCTTATTTACGCCCGTTTTTTTAGGTAAAGCGACCGACCTGAGCCCCTTGACCGTGATCATTATTGTGCTGATCGGCGCTCAACTGATGGGAGTCCTCGGCATAATCCTGGCCATACCGATTACGGCAACCCTTAAAGTTCTTTTGGTTCACTATTACCTTGCCCGTCGTCAGGCAGAGGCCGCTGAAAATACCGAAAACATTTAAACCATTTCCGGAAAACCCTGCTGACGTAATGCTTCATAAAGGACGATCGCTACTGCGTTTCCTAAATTGAGTGAGCGAGGTATCTGCTCGATCATCGGTATCCGCAAGATCTGAAGAGAGTTTTTTAATACTTCTGCAGCCAGACCTTTTGTTTCACTGCCGAATACCAGAAAATCATCGGCCTGATAAGTTATATGGCTGTAAGGAACCGTGCCCCCGGTGGAATAGCTGAACAATCTACCTTCTATGTTATGCTCCAGAAAGTCATTGAAGTCTTTATATACTTTCAGGTTCAAATACTGCCAATAATCCAAACCGGATCGGCGGACTTCCTTTTCAGACAATGAAAAGCCGAGAGGTTCAACCAGGTGCAGTTTCGTGCCTGTCAAAACACAGGTTCTGGCGATATTCCCGGTGTTGGGCGGAATTTCCGGTTCAACGAGGACAATATTCATCCTTTATATCTTATTATTTTTACCTTTTTCATTTTCGCCCTGCTCACCACTTTCTTTTTTTAGTGCTTCATTATAGCTTCCAAGCTTCTGCATGACCTTAGCATTGAATGTTCCTTCTTTAAAGCTGCCGTCTATTCTGGCTTTTCCGGCTTCCATCCCCGAAAGCAGCTCAAGACCTTCATCAACATTTTTAATCGTATAGATATGAAATTTTCCTTTTTTTACTGCTTCGACAACTTCTTTTTTTAACATCAGGTTTTTCTTGTTCTGCCAGGGGATTACTACTCCCTGTTTGCCATTGAGCCCTACCTCTTTACAGGCCAGGTAAAATCCTTCAATTTTACTATTAATGCCACCGACAGGTTGAATCTCCCCTTTTTGATTAACAGAACCGGTAAGAGCAAGATCCTGGCGGACAGGAACATCAGCCAGGCTGGAAAGCAGGCAGATCAGTTCCGCCGCTGAAGCGCTGTCACCGTCAACTCCGCCATAAGATTGTTCAAAACACAGAGACGCTGTAAGGTTAATCGGTATCTGCGATCCATAGCGCATGCCAAGACATCCGCTTAAAATCAACATTCCTTTATTATGAATCCTGCCGCTTAAATCGCTTTCTCTTTCGATATTGATAATGCCTTTTCGACCGAGATAGGTCGAAGCAGTAATTCTCGAAGGGCGGCCAAAACTGTAATCACCCTGATCGAGAACAGAAAGGGCATTGACCTGCCCCACTTTTGAGCCTTTTAAGTCAAGGAGGATTACGTTCTCTTTTATAGCCTCGATCACCTTTTGTTCATATTTATTTGAGCGGTAAATCATTTCATCCAGGGCTTTCTGCACTTGTGCTTTGCCGACAACTTTTGCTCCGTCCAGTTCAGCCCAGGTATCGGCTTCAGAAAGCAAATCGACTATTTCATTAAAGCGGGTGCTCAGTTTATCCTGCTTTTCGGCGAGCCTGGTGCTGTATTCGACAATCTCAGCGACTGCGGAAGGGTTAAAATGGCGCAGTTTCTGTTTCTCGCAATGATATGAAATGAACCCCGCCATTTTACTAATATTATCTTCATCTCTTTCCATTTCTACATCAAAATCCGCTTTTATTTTAAATAGTTTGCGGAAATCTTCATCGTAATGGTACAGAACCTGGTAGAGATATGGGTTGCCGATCATGACAACTTTTATATTTAACGGGATCGGCTGAGGCCGCAGGGTTGCCATGGCAACTAATCCAAAATGTTCACCGATATTCTCGATCCGAATCTCCCGGGTCCTGAGAACTCTCTTCAATACATCCCACGATTGCATGGCTGTCAGAACATCTCTGGCCTGTAGAATCAGGTATCCTCCGTTGGCGCGATGCAGCGCTCCCGGTTTAATCATCGAAAAATCAGTTAGGACCATCCCGAAACGGTTCTCATATTCGACTCTGCCCAGCAGGTTATAGTATGATGGGTTGGTTTCGTAGACCAACGGAGCGCCTTCGATTTCCCTGTTATCAACCATCAGGTTTACCGTATAACGCAGATCAGCTTGCTCCTGGCTTTGTTTTCTGAGCCATAACATGGGGTTTTGCTGCTCTTCGTCTTCGCCACGGAAATCATTTAAGTTTGATAAAACATCGTCTCTGAAGGAATTGAGATATTTTATTACCGGCTGATAGTCAGAGTATTCTTCGGTAAGCTCGTTGAACAGGTGTCCAATCGCAGCCAACCCGATTTTCTGATCAAGTTCTTTAAGCTTTTCTTTCAAGTCGCGCTCAACTTTTTGAACCCGGCGCATTATTTCCATCGCTTTAAGCTGCAGCTCGGTCGATTTTTTCTCCAGTTTTTCTTTTTCGTTAGAATCGAGTTTCGCATACTCTTCTTCTGATATCTGTTCGCCCTCATGTAAAGGTATCGTTACAAAACCTGAACTTGTCCTTTTTAAGGTAAATCCCTGATCCTGGGCGGCCTTGTTTAGCTCTTCAAAAAGTGTTCCCCGTGCTTCCTGGAATTCTTTGATATAGACTGATTTTTGACGTTCGTAATCTTCACCATCAAAAGCCTTGGGGATATTCTGTTTCAAGTCTTCAAGCAATTCCTGGATTTTTGTGCAAAAATCATAGCCCATTCCAGCCGGCAGATTGACAGCTATCGGCTCCCCCGGATGCTCAAAATTATAGACATAAACCCAGTCATCGGGAACCGGTTCTGATGCGGAGATTTTCTCAATAATAGACCTTGCGTAACTTGATTTACCGGTACCGGTCAGTCCGGTCATAAAGATGTTATAACCAGGCCTTTTGATTTTTAAGCCAAATTCTGTAGCCCGAACCGCCCGCTCCTGACCAATCATTCCCTCAAGGGGCGGAACATCCGCAGTTGTTTTAAAAGTTATATCTTCAGGTTTGCAGGTTAAACGCAACTCTTCAAAACTAAGTTCTTCCCAGGCCATTTAGTTGATTCCCCTTTCAATCGCGTAAAGACATAAATGATTTAAAAAACAAGCAGGGCAGTCAGGTTTACGGGCATGACATATTTCACGACCGTGACGGATCAGCCGATGGTGGGTATCTGTCCACTCCCCTTCGGGAAACACTCTTTTGAGTTGTTCCTCTACTCCTGCCACTTGATCTGAATCTGCCAATCCGATCCGCTTAGAAACCCGGTAAACGTGGGTATCGACCGCCAGCGATGGTTTGCCGAATGCGTTGCTGATGATCACGTTTGCAGTTTTACGACCAACTCCCGGTAATTTTATAAGATCTTCAAACTGATCAGGAATTTTACCATTATGTCTTTCCAGAATTATTCTACTGCTTTCAACCAAAAAGCGGCTTTTTTGGTGGTATAAGCCGCAACTTTTTAAATAAGGTTCAAGATCATCAGGCTCAGCTGAAGCTAATGTATCAATTCCGGGAAAAACTTTAAAAAGACCAGCTGTGATATTGTTTACCTGCCGGTCCGTAGTTTGTGCTGACAAAACAGTTGCCACAAAAAGCTGGTAAGGATTTTTAAAGTTGAGGCTAGTTTTTGCATCGGGATAATGTAAAGCTAGCTCCCGCCTGATTTCTTTTAGAATTTTTGTGTCTGTAACTAGTTTCTCTGATTTAGGCATACAACATTATAGATCGCTGTTAAAGAAACAGCAAAATCATTTTAAGAAAAACAATTTTCAACTCATTAACAGCACCATTACCGCTTTTTCGGTATGAAGCCGGTTTTCAGCCTGGTCATAAATCACCGCATGAGGTCCGTCCATTACTTCATCGGTAACTTCAACGCCTCTCATCGCCGGCAGGCAGTGTTCAAAAATAACATTTTTATCGCATTTGGCTAATATTTCAGCCGTAACCTGGTATGGGGCAAATAATTTTCTGCGTTCTTCTTCTTCCTCTTCCTGTCCGATCCACCACCAGACGTCGGTATAGATGACATGAGCGCCCCGGCAGGCTTCATCAATATCTGCAGTATGCCGGTACGAACCGCCTGAAAGCTTGTTGTTCAGCTCAAAAAGATCGGTGTAATCAGGTAAAATTGCATATTTTTCCGGACAGCAGTGTATAAAATCAATACCCAGTTTAGAGCAGATCAAACCCAGCGAATGAGCCGGTTGAGTTCGATCTCCAAAAAATACTACTTTTTTTTGCTGCAGACTATCAAATTTCTCCATCATGGTGTAAATATCAGCCAGGGCCTGGCATGGATGGTTTATTTCGGTCATACCATTAATGACCGGAACCTCTGCCGCTTCTGCGAGTTCTTTCATCTCATCGTAATTATTCCAGCGGATCATGATGGCGTCAAAATAGCGGCTCAATACTTTTGCGGTATCATAGATACTTTCCTTTTTACCTAAATGAATTTCTCCCGGTTTAAGGTAAGTAACATAACCCCCGAGCTGCTGGATACCAAGTTCAAAAGAAATTCGTGTTCTGGTCGAAGGTTGATCAAAGATACAGCCGAGAGATTTATGCTTAAGGTAGGGGTAGAAGTAGCCCCTTTTCATCTCCAGTTTCAAATCCCTGGTAGTTTCAAGAACTAAAAGCAGCTCTTCTTTCGTAAAATCATTTAAATCCATAAAATTGCGACCACTTAATTTGTTCATTGCTCTAATCACCTACTATCTACTGCAATTTAATTTTATTTCAGCTCTTTTATAGTCAATCAAGGCCAGCAAGCAGCTGCAGGCTAAATGCCTGCAGCTACCTCTTTTAATGTATCCTCCAAACGATTTAAAACCTCGTCGATCTGCTCCCTGGTGATGATCAACGCCGGTTCAAATCTGACCGTATTTGCGCTAATCAATGTTCCGGCAACCAGGACTTTACGCTTGAAAAGTCCGGCCGCAATTTTATAGCCGTATTCGGGCTCCTGGAAATGCTGACCGATTAAAAGCCCTTTTCCGGTAATACCTTTATAAATTTGCGGGTACTTATCTTTCAACCCGTTAAGTTTTCCGATAAAGTAGCCGCCTGTTTCAGCAGCCTTTTCAGCCAGATTATCGCGAAGCGTTACGTTAATTGCAGCAATGGCTGCGGCACAGGCCATCGGGTTGCCGCCGGTCGTGGTGGTATGGATAAATGGATTTGGATCCTCAAATGCTTTCCATATTTTTCCATTACCCATAAAAGCGCCGATGGGCAGCACACCGCCCCCCAGCGATTTGGCAACGCAGAGAATATCGGGAACCACATTCCAATGATCAACACCCCAGAGTTTGCCTGTTCTGGCCATTCCGGTCTGGACTTCATCGACAATTAATAAAACGCCGAAACGATCACAAATCTTCCTCACCTGCGGCCAATAATCATCAGGCGGCACTATCGCACCTGCCTCCCCCTGGATCGGTTCAGCGATAAAGGCCGCTATTTCAATCCCGACTTTTTCACAGATTTCAAGCTGTTTTTCCAGCGCTGCTGCATCACCAAAAGGAACGTAAAGAGTCTGGCCGCCAAAAGGCTGAAGGGCTTCCCGGAAATCTTTTTTCCCCATTACGCTGAGGGAGCCCAGGGTTTTACCGTGAAAACCGGAAACGGTAGCAATAAAATTATGTTTACCTGTATAGAGTTTCGCAATCTTAAGCGCACCCTCGATAGTTTCAGTTCCACTGTTAACAAAAAAAGAATGGTCGATGTTGCCCGGTGTAATTTCTGACAGCAGCCTGGCCAGTACACCACGCAGGGGATCCATTAATTCCTGACTCGGTATGCCTGATTTACCGGCCTGGGCCCGTACCGCTTCAACCACTTCCGGGTGCGACCAACCAAGATCAAGCGCTCCGTATCCGCCGAGGCAGTCGATGTATTCATTACCAAAAACATCATAATAATAGACGCCATGCCCACGCCATTCCGTACCGGCGTAATCTCCTGCCTCGGTAACCGATTTCCGGTAGTCTACCCACCCCTTGTTAAAGTGGTTGACAAAATTGTCGACCGTTTCACGCGAGACCTCTTTGGCCGTTTCCTGATCAAGCTCTTCCTTTTTGATAATATCCAGCCAGCGCTGAGCATACTTGATAGAATCACGGTAGTCTTTCATTTCCTTATCCCCTTTACTTATTCATCTTGAAGTTTATAAATCATTATTTGCTTATTTAAAGACAAATTCTGACGCGATTCTTATACCGGTCACTTTATTACTCTGTTCTGCTGCAAAATAGTGATCTGTGAATCAGTATAGCCGATCTCCTTAAGGATCTCCACACTATGTTCACCGTGTTCAGGGGGCTGCTTCCGAACATTACCGGGTTTATTTTGAAATAAGAGCGGAAAGCCTATCCTTCTTAGAGTTTTACCGTCATCAGCGATATTTTGAAGCCAATAATCATTCTCTGTACTTAAGGGGTGGCTAATAGCTTCATCAAGGTTCAAAACCGGTTCACAACAGGCGTCTATTCCGGAAAAGAAACGAACCCATTCTGCCCTGGTTTTGGTCTGAAACAATGAACCAAGCTGATCAATTAAATCCTCTCTTTTATCCTGATCAAACTGCAACTCAATCCATTGAGGCCTTCTGACTGCATTACAAAAGGTGGCCCAAAATACCGGTTCTAAAGCTCCCAGACTCATATATTTATCATCGGCAGTCCGGTAAATATTGTAACAGGCAAAGGCTCCGGTAATATGACCTCCGCCGCGACGGGGCAAATCACTTTCGACAGCAGGAGCTGAAGCAGCATAAATTAAAAAGGGCAATAGCCCACGGGTCATTGATATATCGATATAATTTCCTTTACCGTTTACTTTATGTTCGTAAAGGGCAAACATGATGCCACTGATGGCCATTAATGAACCCGCTGCGATATCAGCTATTTGCACGGCCGGTAAAACCGGAGCAGCACCTGCTTCAGCACTGAGATCAAGCAAACCGGTTAAGGCCGTATAATTAATATCATGTCCTGCTCTTTTACGGAAACTGCCCTGTTGTCCATATCCGGAAAGAGAAGCATAAATCAAACCCGGGTTGATCTCTTTTAGGGTTTCATAATCTAAATTCAGTTTTGCCATTACCCCGGGACGGAATCCTTCGACTAAAACATCAGCGTCAGCAGCCAGTTTTTTTATAATCTTCCGGCCGGCGGCGCTTTTAAGATCAATGGCAATGCTGCGTTTATTACGGTTTAACTGTTTAAAAAAAGTTTCATCGTTTTGATCAGAAGAGCCGACGAACCTTGTCGGATCGCCGGCATCAACGTCTTCAACCTTGATCACTTCGGCCCCATAATCCCCTAAAATCATGGTGCAAAGGGGACCAGGCAGAAGCCTGGTCAGGTCGAGTACTTTCAACCCTTTCAATGGCTGAGCTGAATCCTGATTGCGTGCCATCACCGGTGAGTATAATGAGGCAGCAGCATCGGACCTATCCTGCCATCAGCCGCACCGGTCGCTTCAAGTTCCTGATGATAAGCATCGACATGATCCAAGTTAAGACCTTCCGGAACCTTTAGATCTCTACTGATCGCAGCGGCATGTTTACCGGCACGGCGTCCGAAAACAATAATGTCCAGCAAAGAATTACCCATCAGGCGGTTTGTGCCGTGAATACCGCCGGCAGCTTCACCGGCTACATAAAGATTCTCAACTGTACTAAGACCGTTTTCGTCGATAATCAGACCACCGTTCTGGTAATGCAGGGTGGGATAGATCAGCATTGGTTCTGTGCGGATATCTACACCAAAACGTTGAAACTGGCGCATCATGGCCGGAAGTTGACGCTCAACAGTTCCTTCGCCGTGAGTTAGTTCAATAATCGGCGAGTCCAGCCAAACAGCGCTGATACCAGTTGGCAGGGGTACACCAAGATTTCGCTCGTGACATTCCCTTAGTATTGCAGAAGACTCTACATCCCGGGTTTCAAGGTGATAGACAAATTGCTCACCGTTGATATTAAGCGGAGTCGCACCGAGTCCCCTGGTTTTCTCTGTAACCAATAAACCGAGAAGTTGGGGCGGATAAGCTCCACCGGTTGGATGGTATTGGATTGAGTCGGCGTAAATAGTTTTAGCGCCGGCCCGATAACCGATGATCAGGCCGTCAGCTGTCGCACCATAATGGTTGCTGGTCGGAAATCCGCGATAGTGAAGTCTGCCCGATCCTCCGGTGGCAATAATCACCGTTTTAGCCCTCGCGATCAGGTACTGTTCCGTTTCCAGATTAAAGAGGACAGCACCGGCTGCAAGGCCATTTCGATCTAACAGCAGTTCCACCGCCGCACAGAATTCAACCACTGTAATCCCTTTATTTAGAACTTCGTCACGCAAGGTGCGCATAATCTCTGCGCCGGTATAATCTCTGGCAGCATGCATTCTTTTCCGCGATGTTCCGCCGCCGTGGATGGTGATCATCGTTCCGTCATCTTTTTTATCAAACATTGTCCCCATATCTTCCAACCACTTAATAACCAGGGGAGCATCCATCACCAGTGCCCTGGCCAGCCCGGGAATATTTTCAAAACGGCCGCCTCCCACAACATCGAGGTAGTGGATCGCAGGCGTATCATTTGGTTTGTCGGCAGCCTGAATACCGCCCTGGGCCATCATGGTATTAGCGTCCCCAAAACGCAGTTTTGTGGCAATCATCACGTTAGCCCCTGCGGCATGTGCTTCTAAAGCCGCTGAAGCGCCGGCGCCACCGCCACCAATAATGAGCACATCCACATCGTAATCCGGATCTGCTGCGAGATCCAATTGCTGATCACGCAGCCGGCTCCAGGATTCAAAAACATCCGCCATTTCAACGGGCATTCGGGCACCCTTGTTAACCCCGACTTTTAAGTTACGAAATCCATCAGGGTTGTAATCAGGATGGAATTTTTCCAGGACATCCTGTCTTTCTTCCTGTGACATTCGCGGAAAATGAACACCGACCCGTGAGGCCCTGCTTTCTTCAACTCTCTTGACTAACTCTGCTAATTTGCCAGTATAAGCCAACTAATCGATTCCTCCTCTCCGGATCGTTTATTCAATCTCCCGTTTATTGTACAACTCCTGCAGCGTAGCTTGATCAGAGTTGATCAGGGCATCAATTTCCGCATCGCAGGAACCTTCCTCTATTGCTCTGGTCCGTTCCGCCAAAAATAGATCCGGATGAGCGATATAACGGCTATACAGTCGCCTTGCGGTAAGCGCTGCATTATAATGGACAATATTGGCGGGGCAGCGCGATACACAAAGACCGCACATTAAACAGTCAAAAGAAATATCGGCCGCTTTTTCAAAATCTCCGCGTTGAATATAGGCAATATACTGCATAACATCGATGTCCTGAGGGCAGACCTTGGTGCATGAACTACAACCCAGGCAGCGGTAGACCTCGGGATAAAGCTGCGCAAAATGAGCTACCGAAGGTTTGATCTCCTCCAGGTCATAAGTTGCTTTACGGCCAGGGAAGAATGGAATCTGGGCCAGATACATCCCGTCTTCCACCTTTGTCTGGCAGGCCAAACCTACTTTTAGTTCGTAATCACCGGCCATCCGGTAAACCGTGGCACATGCTCCGCAGAATCCGGCCCGGCACCCGCAACCTCTCTTCAGCTGATACCCTGCGTATTCCATGCCGTCCATAATGGTCAGCGTTTCAGGAACAGTGTAGCGCTTGCCCATGATATATATATCAACCATTTTTATTTCGTCGCTCATATTATCCTCCTCCTGGCCGGCCAGCCTACTCTTTCGGCGCCTCCGGTATAAACCCGTTATCCATCAGCAGCTTGGTCTGTT
>CAYTER010000010.1:0-54609 GCA_964436815.1 uncultured Syntrophomonadaceae bacterium | reverse complement strand
ATGATGCCGGAGATGTTTGCCGAAATCAGCGAAGAGCATGCTGCTGAGCTTGGTATCAACAACGGTGACTACATCCTTATTGAGAGCAAGCGTCTCTATAAGGATGGCGAGCAGGGCAACATCAAGGTTAAAGCCTGTGTGACAAAACGAATTAAGCCGATGCTTATCAATGGTGAGCTGAAGCATGTAGTCGGAATGCCGATGCACTGGGGTTTCATGGGTATGAGCACCGGAGCCAGCGCTAATGACCTGACTCCTTCAGTCGGTGACCCCAACACAACCATTCCGGAATATAAGGCGTTCCTATGCAATGTAAGGAGGGCGGTATAAATGGCTAAAAACATCTGCTTAATAGATGCCTCCAAGTGTATGGGTTGCCGTGGTTGCCAGGCTGCCTGTAAACAATGGAACCAGCTGCCGGCCGAAGAGACAACCTTTACAGGAACTTACGAGAACCCGCCTCGGTTATCGTCTACGACCTGGATGCGGATTAAATTCCGTGAACATGCCAATGAAAATGGCGGCGTAGACTGGCTGATGGTCAAATCGGGTTGCATGCACTGCAGCGATGCGGCCTGTATCCTGGCCTGCCCGGCGGGAGCCCTTTACCGTACTGAGTATGATACGGTGAAGGTTGATGAAGTTAAGTGTATTGGTTGTAACTACTGTGCAGCAGCCTGCCCGTTCCAGGTTATCGGTTTTGATCGCCTGGCGAACAAGGCCAGGAAGTGTACTTTCTGCCTTGACCGGTTGCAGAATGGCCTTAAACCGGCCTGCGCAACTGCCTGCCCGACTGGCTCAATTACCTATGGTGACAGTAAAGAGTTGATCGCCAAAGCTGAAAAAAGAGTCAGTCAGCTAAAAGCTAAGGGCAAGGTTAATGCTACAATCTATGGCCTTGACGAAGTCGGCGGCACATCAATGCTTTATGTGCTGGCAGATAAACCTGAGAAATATGGTTTCCCGGCAGATCCGCATGTACCGGTTCAGACCAGATTTTTCAATACCATTTACGCACCACTGCGCGTACTGGTCGTAATTGCTGTTGCACTTGGCCTCTGGTCAAACCGCAGCCAGAGCAAAAAATTCGAGGAAGCCAAAGGCGAATCCAAATAAACCGGGGGGTGAAAACAAGTGGAAGTAAAACAGTTTCTTGGTGGGTTAAATGTTCCCCACTACAAAAGCTTTAGCGAGCACAAGCCAATAAAAGAGGCTTCTCTGCCGGAGGAGATTGTTATACCACTTTCACAGCATCTTGGTGCTCCCAACGAGCCCCTGGTGAAAGTCGGCGATAAGGTCAAAGCCGGACAGAAAATCGGATCGAGTGATAAATTTGTCAGCGCTCCGGTCCACGCCAGCCTTTCCGGTACGGTAACCGCCATTGAGCCTCGAATTCCAGGCCAGCCGATTGACTGTGTCGTGATTGCCGTTGACAAGAACCAGGATAAGATGGTTCTGGCCGATAACGATCTGGAAAAAGCAACAAAAGAAGATATCCTCAATGCGGTTAAGGAAGCTGGTATTGTCGGTATGGGAGGCGCAACATTCCCGACTGCGGTGAAGTTAAGCCCACCACCGGACAAGAAAGTCGATGTTTTACTGCTTAACGGTTGCGAATGTGAGCCTTATCTGACCTGTGACCACCGGCTGATGCTTGAAAAACCGGAAGAACTGTTACAGGGAACCAAGCTCTTGATGAAAGTGCTTGAAGTTGACAAAGCTTACATTTGTATCGAGGGAAATAAAGATGATGCGATCGAGGCTATTCGTGATAAGAATGATGATCCGCGTATAGTCTTACTACGGATGCCTACCAAGTATCCCCAGGGTTCAGAGAAGCACCTGGTAAAAGCCGCTCTTGATCGGGAAGTTCCTTCCGGGGGCTTGCCGATGGATGTAGGTACAATGATTCAAAATGTTGGTACAGCAGTAGCGATCTACGAAGCGGTTAAATATGGGAAACCGCTCATCGAGAGAGTAGTTGCCATAACCGGCCAAAATATCAGGGAACCGCAGAACCTGCTGGTAAAAATCGGAACTCCGCTTGCCCATCTGATTGAAGAGTGCGGCGGGATTATCGAAGAACCAGCCAAGGTGATTATCGGCGGCCCGATGACCGGAAAAGCGCAGCTCAGTCTGGATGCACCGGTAACCAAGGGAACTACTGGCGTAGTTGTTTTACCGCCGGAAATGGCTCTTGAAGATACCGAGTATCGCGATTGCGTCCGCTGTTGCAAATGCGTTGAACATTGCCCGGTGCTTTTATATCCGAATCAAATCAGTATCTACTGCGAAACAGGCATGGTTAAAGAGGCTGCAGAATGGAACACGCTGGACTGCATTGAATGCGGTATATGTGCTTATGTTTGCCCTTCAAAGCGTCCGATTGTCAGACTTGTTCAGATCACTAAGCCTCTGATCCGTGACCTGATGAGCAGCTGATAATTTAGGGGAAAAGGAGGTAAATCAGTAGTGAGCGATACTCAGAAGTTCATAGTTTCATCTGCTCCGCACCTAAAGAGCGATGTTAACGTATCAAGTGCCATGCGCGACGTTTTTATTGCTTTAATACCCGTCTCGCTGGTATCTCTATACTTTTTTCAATATTATGCTGCATTAACGATCGGTGTTGCTCTGATTTCAGCCGTGCTGGCTGAGCTTCTCTTCAGGAAGCTGATGCACAAAAAGCCGACACTTCATGATTGGAGCGCTTTGGTAACCGGCCTGTTTGTGGCCATGCTCTTCTCGGCAACCACACCATGGTATAAAGTTGCATTGGCAACCTTTATAGCTGTCGGAATTGCCAAGGAGTTGGCAGGTGGACTCGGTTGGAACCGTTTCAACCCGGCGCTGTTCGGCAGAGTGGCTCTGGTTATTCTTGCGCCGCTCTATGCCTATATTAACCAATGGTTTCAACCGTTGGGTATTCACCTCGGATCTCTTGATACCATAACCCAGGCTACACCGCTGGCCATGTTAAGGGCAGGAATGCCAATGCCTTCAGTCTGGCAGTTATTTACGGCATTTCCCGCCGGAGCTCTTTCCGAGGTGTCTCCGCTGGCGTTATTAATCGGTGCAGCATATCTCTTCTACAAAGGGCACATCGGCTGGAGGATCCCGGTTTCCATATTAGGAACCGTGATCGTTTTAACCCTGATCGCCGGACAAAATCCAATCTATCATCTTGTTACCGGTGGTTTGGTAATCGGTGCTTTGTTTATGGCAACCGACTGGGTAACCAGTCCCTTTACGGACAAAGGCAAACTGATTTATGGTGTTTGTATCGGGATTCTGGTTGTGGTTTTCAGGGTTGGATTCCTGATTACCGAAGGAGTGGCTTTCTCAATCCTGATCATGAATGCTTTCGTTCCAATGATTGAAAGAGCTACTGCCAGGCCGCAGTTTGGTCATGTCAAAAAAGCTGTACCGGTGCCGATGAAGAAGTAACTAAATTAAGTAAGTAAACTACAAGTAAGATAAGGGGTTGCTGAGCCGTTCAGCAACCCCTTATAATTTTACCTTCATGATTATAATTCGTTAAATGTAAATAGCTATCGCCCGGCAATTAAAATATTTTAAAGGCCGATTATCTTCAGGCCGAACCTGATGTAGAATACAACAGTTAAGATAATGCTCAGCGAAACCAGTACCAGGATCATGCTGAAGTCGATGTTGCTGATATTTACGGTGCGGAAGATGGCCGATTGGCCCGGCCGGTAATCGACGCTTTGCAGAAATGAAAAACCTTTGCGGTAAAATCTTTCCGATATTCTGCCCGTTATATTCTGAAAAGCGATGAATGGCAGGCTAATAATGAACCAGAACAGTATTGCCGCCCTGCCGATAAGGGCGCCTAGAAAATCTGCTCCCAGCCAGTAAGGCACACGCAGGCGGTAGAGGTTGAAGCGGTGCGCTGCATAGAAAAAGAAAATGCCTAGCCCCAGTGCAAGCGCAACAGCAAGCAGATCTCCTGCCTTCCAGAAATTAATTTTAAGCAGGTATTCAACTCCATGAGCATCAAGGTTAAAGGAGTTTAGTACCGGACCTATCAAATTCTTCAGGGTAAAATTAGGTGATGTGCCGATCAGGACCATCAAAATGGCTAAGACACCCATGCCGATTTTCATCAACAGTGGTTCACTTTTTACTTGTTTAAGTTGCTCCGGAGCCGGTCTCCAAAATGCAAAGTAGAGGAATTTAAGAAAATAACAGACTGTACCGGCACTGGTAATAGTAAAGATTTTTTCAGCAATTGACAGAGATATCCAGTGGTGATGTTCGTAGGCTTCAACTATGGCATGGTGTAATAGTGTTTTACTGGCATAACCATTAAACAGCGGTATGCCGATGATGCCAAGGGAGGCAATTAAAACAACAATTGAAGTGAAAGGTAATTTATGCCTCAAGCCGCCGAGTTTACTCATATCCAGCTCACCGGTCAGGTAGACTATCGCGCCGGCAGCGAGGAAGAGGGTTGACTTAAAAAAAGCATGATTAAGAATATGGTAAGACGAACCGGCCAGTCCCATAGCTCCCTCATAGCCGAGGTAGGCGGCGACACCTGCTCCCATAATAATGTAACCAATCTGACTAATGCTGCTGCAGGCCAGCATTTTCTTGATATTATCCTGGATTAAAGCCATACAGACCCCGAAAAACATCGTTGCAATACCGAACCAGATGATGATATAGCCGGCACTGCTCAGTTGAGCCCAGATCGCAGCTGTAATAGCTGATGCAGTTTCATGGGCGCCTTCTTCCTGTCCCGGGGCAAAGATCAGACTGAGTGTCCTGATGATCCCGTAAGCTCCGGTTTTGATCATGATTCCCGAAAGCAGAGCGCTGGCCGGGGCAGGAGCCACGGGGTGAGCTTTGGGCAGCCAGATGTGCAGAGGCACCATTCCGGCTTTGATCCCAAAACCGAGCACTAAAAGGAACATGGCGATGGTCATCAGGTTCCCGCTGCCATGGGCCAGGCCAGACAGAGAAGTGATAGCCAGGGAACCGGTACTGAAATAGATCAAACCCATTGCTGTTAGGAGGCACATTCCGCCAAAAACCCCTAAATACAGGTAGATATCACCTGCGCTATAGGCTTCTTTGGTCTGGGTGTGAACAACCAAGACATAGGAAGCTAGTGACATAAGCTCAAAAAAGAGTAGCAGTGAAAGCAGATCTCCAGCCAGCGGCACACCGATGGTTCCGGTAAGGGTAAGCATAAAGAATATAAAAAAACGGCCCTGATTTTTTTCGTGATTCATATATTCCAAAGCGAAAACTGTGGCCAGCAGCCAAATAAAAGAAGCGATTAGGGCAATAAAAAAACCGAAGCCATCAACCCGGAAAGTCAGGTTCAGTGGGGTTACGATCATCGGCAGCTCATAAGTTACTATTTTGCCGGCTGCAATCAAGGGATACATCAGCCCTACGGCTAAGAGGGCGCCAACACTGCCGATAATTGACCAGGCATTGCGCCACCAGGCAATATTTCCGGCAATAATGATCATTATAAAGGAAAAAAGAGGAACAAGAACGGCTATCAGCGGTAAACCAGAAATAGTCTCCTGGGCCATATTTAATTACCTCCTGCATAGAAAAGGTATTCAGCGATACTATGGAAATAGGGAACAGTCAACTGCAGGTTAGTGCCGACCACAAGGCAGCCGGCAACTAAGATGAGAATTGGCAGAAGCATGGAAAGCGGAGCTTCTGCACCCTTAACTGGTTCAAAATTGCCTTCTTTGAAAAACGCAGCAATAATAATTGGTAAAAAGTAAGCAGCATTTAAAAGCGCGCTACCGATGAGCACCAGGATAAATATCCAGGCTCCACTCTCCAGGCTGCCCTGGATTAAATACCATTTTGAAATAAAACCATTAACCGGTGGAATTCCGATCATGCCGATCGCGGCAATGGTAAAAGCGATCATAGTCAGCGGCATTCTTTTACCGAGTCCGTTTAACTCACTGATTTTTTTCTTACCGGTAACGGTGATGATCGCCCCGGCACAGAAAAAGAGGGTGATCTTTAGTAAAGCATGGTTAATAATATGCAGCAGTCCCCCGGTCAGGCCAATTGTGCTAAAGAGGCCGGCGCCAAGAGTGATATAACCTAGCTGGCTGATCGTCGAAAAAGCAAGACGCCTTTTAAGCACATCCTGCTGCATAGCAATAATTGAGGCTGTTAAAATCGTAATTGAAACAAGGGCAGCAACAAAATAACCCATATTTAGCCCAATCAGGGCTGTAATACCGAATATCGAATACATGCTTCTTAAAATACCGAAAACCCCTGATTTAACAACAGCTACGGCGTGTAAAAGCGCGCTGACCGGTGTCGGAGCAGCCATGGCCGAAGGAAGCCAGGCATGTAGCGGCATAACGGCAGCCTTGACACCAAACCCAAAGATAAAGCAAAGAAAAGCCAGCTGCCAGAGAAAAGGTGAACCGGTTGCCAGATCGACTATGCCTCCGCGGGTAAAGTCCAAAGTACCCAGGTTGCCATAAGTAATAATGAGGCCGATCAGGATCAGACCGGCACCCAGAAAACTGTAGATTAAATATTTAATACCGGCTTTTTTTGCCTCATCGTTTTCTTCGTGAATAACCAGGGGGTAGGTAAAGAGGGTTAAAAATTCATAAAAGAGGTATAGCGTCAGCAAGTTTGCCGAAAGAGCGATACCCATAGTCATTCCGAGTGACAGCAGATAGAAAATAAAATAACGACGGCGGGCATGTTCGTGAGCCATGTATCCGGTGGAATAGACTACCGAGAAAAACCAGAGTATGGCAGCGGTGCCGCCAAAAAGAGCCGCCAGGGGATCAACGCGAAGCTTTATTTCAAGGCCGGGAGCAATCTGATGAAGCAGCATGCCCCACTCACCGTGATTTACATATTGGATTAAGATCAGAATCATGGCCAAAGCGCTGACTAAACTGACGATTATTGCCATGATATTGCGGGCTCGATCGTTTTCTTCTTTTGCTAAACCGGTAATGAGGGCTCCGACGATAGGAAATGCAATCATGAAAAGGGGGAGGTAGAAAATGTAGTCCATTTACTGGTCTTCCTTTCTTATACAACAGTTAGTACAGCAGTCAGCTACCCGTGATGTTCTTCCTTTTCTTTTTGGCCGGCAGCGCTTGTACCCCAGACAATCATGATCGATACCACTGTGGTAAACAATACAGTAGATTCCAACAGCGTATCATAACCCCTGTAGTCGATAAGGATGTTGGCAACCATGTTTAAACCGCCGCTTTCTTCCACACCCTTGTATACATAACGTTCATAAACATAATTATTGGTTGGGTTGTCAAGATTCCCGTAAACAGGCATTTCAGTGACAGCTAACATTAACATGAAAGAGATCAATCCAACGAGAATAATAGACATAACAAAGAACAAAATTCTGGGTAAATTTTTCACTGCGGTCGCCTCCCAACCTTGGTTACAACGGTAACCATCAATACCGTCATGCCGATCCCGACGGCTGCTTCTGTGATTGCTAAATCAGGTGAGTTCAGCTGCTGCCAAATCAATGACATGATCATACTATAAGCACCGAAGATTATTACAATATAAAGCAAATCATTAAATACAAAGATTGAAATAGTGGAAACGATCAGAATAATGAGCATCATGAACATAAAAATATCAATCACTTTTTCGCTCGCCACCTTTCTCCGTAACAATCTCCCGTGAATGTCTTCTTCTCTGGGATGCAACATAATCATTGATCAGGAAACTGCCTTCAGCCATCGGGGTACCGCGGTTGTATGCAGTTTTCGCAATCAGGTGTGTAACAACCGGGTTGATGGTGACGATCATTGCCGCGATCAGCAATAATTTTGTCGTATTGGTTACATCGGCTATGAGCAGAACCATGGCGATCAGGATCATGCCAGTACCAAGGGTGTCACATTTACCCATGGCGTGCATGCGGGTATAGACATCAGGAAGGCGTAACAGCCCTATAACGCCAACCATCAGGAAAAAGAAACCACCGAACAGGAAGAACATTGCTAAGTATTGTCGTATTAGTTCAAAATTCATTGAAACACCTCAAATCAGGGTTTATAATCTCTGCTTGCTTATAATATGTGCCCTTCGCGCAACAACTTTAAAATACACAGGGTTCCGATAAATGCTCCGAGCACAAAGACAAACGCAACATCTATATAATAGTAACTTTTATCAAGGTAAGCGAAAATAAGAATTGTCAGCACCACATTGGTGGTAATCATGTTCATGGCTACTACCCGGTCAAGGACTGTCGGACCGCTGTAAGCACGGGCGATTGCTAGCAAAGAAATAATGATTAGTCCTACGACAATAGTGTAAAGAGCTATCTCAACCATTTTTATATACACCCTCCACTTCCATCAGTCTCCGGTATAAGGCCCAGTCTTCAACCCCGTGAGCCATGTCTTCTGTCAGGGCATGGACGATCAGCAAATTGTCTTCCAACTCTACGGTAATTGTGCCCGGAGTCAGGGTAATTGAGTTAACAAATAAAACCCTGGTAAGACTTCTTTCCAGGTCGCAACGCATGATTACAATACCCGGAGAAATGGGTAACCTGGGATTCAACACAACCATTGCAACACTGATATTGGCTATAACAATATCAAAACCGAGAAAGATAAAATATTTAATCAGCATGAAGAGCTGTTTTAAACTGAAACCGGTTTTAGTCAAATCTGAGATGTTAAGGTTGCTCCAAAAAATAGTCAGAATGAAGCAGAAGATTACTCCAACCAAAATATGCTGCCAGTGGACACTGGCAGAGATCAGCAACCAGAAGGCCAGCAGTAAGCCAAATATAAATAATGAGCCAAAAAAATCTCCTCTTATCCTGGAAAACAAATAAACCACCTCCACCTGCAAGCAGGTATTCTTAAAGTAATGCTGTTACAGTTTGATTGATAAAGTTAAAAATCGTTCCCGGGAAAATACCCAGATAAATTATGCCCAGAGCTAAGATAATGATTGGAATCAGCATTCCCAGGGGGATTTGATCACGCTGAAATTTTTTCGTTTCTTGATGCTCGCCTTCTGCATGATGTTCGTTGTGTCCGTTTTGGGAGAAATAAGCCTGACCGATAATTGGAAAATAATAGGTTGCATTAAGGAGTCCACTGAGGATGATAACCATAATGATGATCGGCAGATCTGCTTCAAGGCTGCCGAGGGCGAGTCCGTATTTACTGATGAAACCACCGAAAAGCGGTATACCAACCATAGAGAATGAGGCTATGGTGAAAGCGCCCATAGTAATCGGCATCTTGTAACCCATGCCTGAAAATTCGTTAACATGTTTGCGGCCGGTCTGAAAATAAATGGCGCCGGCACAAAGGAACAGGCAGGTCTTCATAAAGGCGTGAACCATAATATGAAGCAGTCCGGCAGCCAGGCCCCAGGGGGTGCCGAGACCAATCCCGAGAAAGATATAACCAACCTGGGCAACAGTTGAATAAGCCAAACGCCTTTTTAGTTCGATTTGAACAAAGGCGAAGAATGAACCAGCCAGCATGGCAATTACAGCCAGGACGATAATCAGGTGCCGGATAAAGGTTTCGTGAAAGATTTCCAGGCCGAAAGCTATGAAGAGTATTTTCATAAAAGCGATGATGTATACTTTAACGACTAACGCTGAAAGAACAGCGCTTGAAGGTGACGGCGCGGATGAATGCGCATCGGGCAGCCAGAGGTGAAGGGGAAACAAGGCCGACTTGACACCAAAACCGACAACCAGAAAGCTGATGGCAGTCCAGATCAGAAATGGGTAATTATCTTTAACTGGCAATAGTTCCTGGGCAATGTAGGTTATATTCAGGTTGCCGGTTATCATATAAATTAAACCGATCCCGAATAATATGAAACCCGATCCGATAGTTGCCAGCAGGAGGTATTTTAAGGCTGCCTCGGTAGCCTGGCGGGTACCTTTACTGGCTACCAGGGCAACCGCACTGATCCCGGTTACTTCAATAAAAACATACATATTAAATACATCGTTAGAAATGACCAGACCGGTCATTCCGGCGAGGCAGAGCATGAAAGCTGCGTAGTACCAACCGGTCACAATACGTTGCAGTTCATGTTTAATTGCTGCAAAGCTAAATACTAAAATTAAAAAGCAAATACCTGACAAAAGCATGATCATCAGGCTGGTGATCGGATCAACAACTATCTCAATGCCAACAGGTGGCGGCCAGCCTGATACTCCGTAACGGATAATATTTCCCTGACCCACATGATATGCGATAAATAGAGATGTTATGAAAACAGCCCCGACAACCAGGGTTGCCAGAGGGGCACAAAAGTCTTTTTTCCACCGGGCAAGAACCGGCATACAGAAGGAAGTAATCAGCAGTGCTATTACACACAGGAAAGGAAGTTTATTTACTAGTTCATCCACAAGAGGTTCACCTCTATCTCATTTTCATAAAGTTCGGCGAAGAAATAGTTCCATAATAAATATATAGTTTAACAATTAACGCCAGGGCAAAAGCGGTAACACTAAAACCGACGACAATACCTGTAAGCATAAGACATGAAGGAAGCGGATTGATATATAAGGCATCTGGCAGGTTGGGGTCGTAAATAGGTGGAATACCTCCATGGATATTACCGACAACAATATAAAAAAGAAAGATAGCGCTTTGCAAAATGTTAATGCCGATTACTTTCTTAATCAGGTTTGGTTGGGTAAGGACTATCAATGTTCCCAGGGAAAAAAGGATGATTGACACAAAATATGGGAAGTTAATGATAAAGAGTTGCAGGTCCAAGTTTAAGCCTCCTCGCTGATCATAAAGTAGATGCCGAGGATGGTGCTGGCGACAAGAACACCAATGCCAAAGTTGGCAACCGACATGATCCCTACGCTAAAAAGAGTTCCGGTTACACCTACCGGGCCATGTTCGTGCGGGACAATAAACTTGATAATTTCTAAGATGCCGCCGATTCCAACAAAGATGATAGCAGAGTCTAAAATTGTTTGCCGGAAACTGTCATTCCAAAGCTGACCAAATATCAGGATGTAGAGTAACAATCCAAGGCCGATGATCATCCCACCCGAAAAACCGCCACCCGGGGATAGGTGACCGTGCATAATGACATAGAGGCCATACAAAAGAACAAATAATAACATATAACGAAATACTACCCTTGTGACATAATCGTGCATCTTACACCAACCTCCCTGAAAAGCTAAACAGTGAAAATTGCAGTATCTTGGAAACGATTAGAATATTTCGTAAGTTAAAATATTCACAAAAAACTTCAAAAAAAATTGACGGTCTGCTAAAAATGGTCTATAATCACCCGGAAAAAACAAACGAATACCCCCGAGTCACCTTATTATTCTTTATCATTTTTATATAGATGTCAAGTTGTTTTTAAATATAAGCTTAAAGGAAATAGATTCTTGAAAATGTTTTTTTTCAGAAGGAAATCACTGGCGAAAAGCGAATAAAGGGCTTTAATTGTTTATAGATAAAAATAGAGGGGCTCGTTAATGGCAGATTTTTTCATACTACAAATACAGGATCTCGTCGTGGAAAGTTATTTACCCCTTTTGATCGTCCTCGTTCCCCTGGCAGGTTCAATTTTAATCGGCCTGCTTGGCTTGAGAAGTCATCTTTTAAGAAATCTCTTCGCGGTATTTGCATCAGGTTTAACTCTCTACCTCTCCATTGAGTTATTCCAATACCTTATTAACGGCTATCAAGTCTATTATTTACTGCCCTCACTGGCTGGCATTGACATGAGCTTCAGGGTAGACCTCTTTGGTTCTTTTTTTGCTTTATTTTCCGCTGCTATTTGGTTCATTGCCGTTATTGCTTCAATCCCTTATCTGAAAGATGATCAAAAACAGACCCGTTATTTTGTTTTCCTGATCATGTCTCTGGCCGGTTGTCTGGGAGTTTTCCTGAGCGGCGACTTTCTCAGCCTTTTCCTTTTCTTTGAATTGATGACGATGGCGGCTTACGCCCTGGTTGTTCACACCCAGACCCGCGAAGCGCTTTCTGCCGGTGCTAATTATCTATACCTGGGAGTGATTGGTGGTTTATCGCTTTTGTCCGGGATATTATTGCTTAATGCGGCAACCGGTACAGTAGCAATTTTCCCGGCTCTGCAGAATCTGGCCCATTTAAAAGAAACTGCTGCCCTGATAGCAGTCTTGATGATCGCCGGTTTCGGAGTCAAAGCCGGTATGATCCCTCTGCATATTTGGTTACCGCAAGCCCATCCGGTGGCTCCGGCACCCGCCAGTGCCCTTCTGTCAGGGATCATGATTAAAACCGGCGCTTACGGAATTATAAGGGTATCGGTCATGCTATTTTCGCCTGTAGAAGAGCTGGCTGAGAGCAACCTCTGGCATTTTACCGAAAACCTTGGTCATATAATTATTTGGATCGGCATTATGACCATGCTCCTGGCAGCAATCATGGCAGTCCTTCAAAATAACGCAAAACGGCTCCTGGCTTACAGCAGTATCAGCCAAATGGGGTATATCCTGATGGGGGTTGGGGCAGCGGCTTACTTAGGGTTTGACGGGCCGATGGGCTTTGGCGGTTTTACTTACCATATCGTTAATCATGCCTTTTTCAAATCTGGCTTCTTTATTCTGTTTGGCATAATCTATACCCGCTTGCACGAAGTTAATATGAATGAGCTTGGTGGCATGTGGAAAAAATTCCCTTTTACTTTCGCCGCTTTTGCGGTCTGTGCTGCCGGTATTACCGGTATACCCGGATTTAACGGTTATGCCAGTAAAACTTTACTGCATCATGCCATTGTTGAAGCATTTGAACATCACCATCTATGGGATATCTGGGTTGCTGAAAAGCTGTTTATGCTGACCAGCGGATTAACGATCTGCTATATAGCTAAACTTTTCATCCAAATCTTTTTGGGCCGATGTCCGGATAGGGCTCTGGTAAAATTAAGCAGCCCTGCTGCACGGGAAAACTGGCTTGAAAGGTTAGTTGCCCTATCGTTTATCGGTATGATTGCTTTTCTCGGATTATTCCCGGAGATTATGATCAAGAAAGTTTTAGTGCCGATGGCCAGCCCGTTCACTTTTTCTGATTACTACGTTAACTACCTGTATAAAACCAATATCTGGAACATGCATGATTTCTTCGGAATTGTGATCGGCTTTGCTCTTGGAGCCGGTTTTTACCTGCTTTTTAGAAAGAAGGATCTTTTTAATCTTAAACTGCCCGATTATCTAAGCGTTGAATATGCAGTTTACCTCCCGGTTACCAAATATCTTAATCTATCATTTACTAAAGTAGGCAGCATTATTGATAATAACTTAAATCGAGGCTATCATGGCACGCCAATAGTTTTAGCCAAAGTTTCCGATGGCGCCGACTACTTCGATGACCTGTTTTTAAAGAGACTAGGGAACCGGGTTTCCCGGATTAGTATGTCAGCCTGGGATAGCATATATGAATTATGGGCCGGCAATATCAAGCGGCTATTTGGGGTTATCGGTCACTACCTGATGAAAGTGTTTATGACCCTTTTTAAGTTTGATTACAGCGCCCGGGGAGATAAGCGGTTTCAAACGGTTAGCATATCCAATATTGACTTTGATCTCTACATCGTATTAATTGTAATCGGCGCCATTTTGGCCACAAGCCTGCTCTTTATTTTTTAATCTGATAGCCTTAGAACTGCGCAGTTGGAGGCGATACTATTGAACCTGACTTTTCCTCAACCACTGATAGCCGTGATTGTTCCGATAATCGGCGCAATCATTATTCGCGCTCTTGATGAAGGTCAGGCTGCAAAGCGGCACCTTGTTGCGCTTATATCTGTATCCATAGTTTTTGTTTCTGTGGCTTCGATGCTGCCGGCGGTAATGGCCGGACAGGTAATAAAGGTTAATCTTTTCAGTTTTCTTGACGGCCTTGGCCTTTTCTTTAACATCGATCCGCTTGGGATGGTTTTTGGTCTTGTATCCTCGACCCTCTGGGTTTTTGCCACGGTCTATTCCATCGGCTACATGGCCCACGAACACGATCAACGTAATTATTTTGTATTTTTTGTATTATCATGCAGCGCGGCGATGGGTGTAGCTTTTGCCGGCAACCTCTTTACTCTTTATATTTTCTATGAATATCTGGCAATATGCACCTATCCCCTGGTTGTGCATGCCGGCACCCAGGAGTCGGTCAAAGCGGGAATCAAGTATATCAGCTACAGCCTGGCCGGGGGAGCCCTGGTATTTCTTTCCATATTTATTATTCACGACCTGGTGGGGACCCTTGATTTCCTGCCGGGAGGTATATTAAGCACTGTCGCAGCTGAAAATACTACGCTATTAAAGGTAATCTTTTTGTTACTCATTGCCGGTTTTGGAACGAAAGCGGCGATCATGCCCCTGCATTCCTGGTTACCGGGTGCGATGGTTGCTCCAACTCCGGTCAGCGCCCTTCTTCATGCAGTGGCGATCGTAAAAGCCGGGGTCTTCGGAATCACGCGGGTATTTTTCTCACTTTACGGACGTGAGCTTTTATTAGAGTTAAATGTTACCCACATTTTGGCAGTGGTTGTTTGCTTTACTATTATAGTCGGGTCTTTGATGGCCATTAAACAGACAGTTCTTAAATTGAGGCTGGCCTATTCGACTATCGGCCAGCTGGGCTATATCACGTTGGGCGTTTTGATGCTCTATCCGGAGGGGGTTTTAGGTGGCCTGGTGCACATCATCAACCATGCAGTTTTAAAAATTACCCTGTTCTTCTGCGCCGGTATGATTATAACGGTGACCGGCAAAAAGAACCTTGATCAACTGCGTGGAGTCGGCAAACAGATGCCGCTGACGATGCTTGCTTTTGCCGTTGGAGCCCTGGGACTGATGGGCGTGACCCCAATCTGCGGTTATATCAGCAAATATTATCTATTAACCGGCGGAATACTCTCCGGGAATCCCGTGTATGCGTACGTCATCATGGGCAGCACTTTACTTAATGCCATTTACTACCTGCCGATTATTGTTAACGCTTTCTTCAAAGATGGCGACTTTAGCAAACAGCCCGGACCTGAGGCCCCGCTGACCATGCTGTTGCCGACTATCATTCTGGCAATAGCTGGAATTCTATTGGGTTTATTTGCAAATTATACGACAATACCATTCATTGAAGCGGTTTTGAATACGGTATTTTAGTTTTATGGGAGGGGAAATAGGTGCCTCAAAATGAAATTGTAATTTCTTACATCCCGGTACTGGTTGTTCTGGCCCCGATTCTTGGCGCTATGTGCACTATGCTGGCTGATCGCTACCAACCCGGCTTACGTCATGCAGCTTTATTGTCCGGAGTGCTGATTCCCCTTCCGCTGGTTGCTTACATGTATAAGCTGGTTATGAATAATGCCGTACTTTACCTTCATTTTGATGTTTTACCGCCTGTTGGCCTGGAGTTCAGGGTCGACACATTAGCAATTTTTATGATCCTGCTGTTTACTTTTTTTGCCCTGATCCTGACCGTTTATGCTTTGGGTTATTACCGCAACAAAGAAGAAGGCAAACCCTTTTTTTATTTCCTACTACCGGCTATCGGCGGCTGTTTTGGAGTGGTTTTAAGCGGAAACATGTTTACTTTTTTCCTCTTTTTCGAACTGATGTCGCTGATGTTTTTTCCTATGGTTGCTTACAAATCAACGCCAGAAGCCTCTGCTGCCGGGCTTAAATTTTTCTTTATGACGATAATTGCCGGTATTGCCATGTTTTGGGCGATCATGGTTACTTATAATGTTACAGGCAGCACTTCCTTTGGGGCTGGCGGACTTTTTACTTCAGTATCGCCGCTTGTATTATCGGCGTTCATCGCGTACCTGATTGCCCTAGGCATCAAATCGGCGATGATTCCTTTGCATTTCTGGATGCCTGATGCTTATTCTTCTGCCCCAACTCCAGCTGCAGCTCTTTCTTCGGCGATAATGTTAAAGACCGGAGTATTTGGATTGATCAGGGTCTTTCATGATCTTTTCGGGTTATCATTCCTGCAGGAAGTCGGGTGGAACAAGATCCTGCTAGTTCTTTCTATCATCAGTATTTTATACGGATCAATTTGTGCTTTTGCCCAGGATGATTTTAACCGGCGGCTGGCCTACTCGGGGATTGCCCAGGTTGGTTATATGTTGTTAGGGATAGCTTTGCTTTCCCCGCAGGCTTTGGTGGGAACTGTTTATCACATTATGGCTCATGCTTTTATGAAGGGCTGCATGTTTCTATGTGCCGGTGTTATTTTTGTTAATACCGGCAAAACTAAGATTAGTGAACTTAGAGGCGTGGGATTGCAGATGCCGGTAACCATGCTTGCATTTACAATAGCGGCGGTCAGCGCTGTCGGCTCACCACCTTTTAATGTTTTTGTCAGTAAGTGGCACCTTGGCCTTGGTGCCTTCGAGTCAGGAATGCCGGCGATCATTATTATATTATTACTTAGCAGCTTGTTAAATGCCTCGTATTATTTTCCGATTTCGATCAATGCGTTTCTCGGCTGTCGTGAACTGAAAAACATTGAACGTCAGCGCTTGCGTTTACAACCACTGCGCATGGTGCCGGTAATCATTCTGGCCCTGGGAGCGGCAGTTTTTACTTTAGCTCCTTATAACTGGCCTCTTAACCTGGCCAGGGCGGTAGTTGAATATTATTTTTAGAGGCTGATTTCTTTGATCTGTCGAATCTCCTGCGGAGGTGATTGAATATGGAACATGAGATAGTCCATACATTATTACCGGCTATTATTATTTTTGTGCCCATAATATCGGGGCTTTTGCTATTTTTCTTTTCAGATCGGCTTTTTAAGTACAAAGAGCAGATTTGCATTGGGGTTACCGGATTATTTTTTCTGTTAGTCCTAACAATGTATCCGGCGATTAAAAGCGGAAAAATTTTGCTCGGTATTTTTCAATATTTTTCTTTTCCATTATCGATCTCCTTCAAAGTTGACCAACTCACTTTTTTCCTGGGGATCTTTTTCTCATTTGTCTGGTTTATGGCAGCCTGTTATTCCCCTGGTTACATGAAACATGAACATAAAAAAGAAAGATACTACGCATTTTTTTTAATGGCAGAAGGCGGATGTATGGGAACGATTTTCGCCGGTGACCTGTTGGGCTTATTTCTTTTCTTTGAATTCATGGCGTTAACCACCTATGTTTTGATTGCCCACGAAGAAAATGCAGTGACCATGTTTGCCGGCGCCAAATACCTGTACATGACTGTCGGCGGCGGTTTGGCTGTGTTTTTCGGACTCTTGACCATGTTTTATCTGACCGGTTCCGTTACCTTTACCAGACCGGGTTTGATTACCGAACCATCGGGTTTGGCTACCGCTGCTTTTATCGCTTTTATGATCGGCTTTGGTCTGAAAGCAGGTCTTTTTCCACTGCATGTCTGGTTGCCTGATGCTCATCCTGCCGCTCCTTCACCGGTGAGTGCCGCACTTTCCGGGGTGATGCTGAAAACTGGTATTTATGGCATGATCAGAGTGGTTTTCAATGTTTACAGCCCCGACTATATTAGTAAGGCTAACTGGGATACCATAATGCTTGTATTGGCCGGGATAACCATCCTGCTCGGTTCAGCGATGGCCCTTCTTCAGGATGACCTTAAAAGACGGCTTGCATATTCCAGTATTGCCCAAATTGGTTATATAGTGCTGGGAATATTTCTTTTAAGTCAACAGGGATTGGTTGGTGGACTTTACCACCTTTTCACCCACGCTTTTATGAAAGGCTTGCTCTTCCTTTGTGCCGGAGCTATTATTGTGCAAACCGGGATTCGTAATATTAGCCAGATGAAAGGGATCGGTCTGAAAATGCCTTTAACAATGGTATTTTTTACGATAGCATCGGTAACCATGGTTGGCATACCGCCATTTAACGGGTTCATTAGTAAATGGCAGCTCTCAATCGCATCGCTGGAAGCGGGGCAACCTGTTTTTGTAGCAATTTTAATTGTCAGCAGTTTGCTCAATGCCGCTTATTATTTTCCAATCGTGATTACGGCCTTTTTCCCGGGTGAAAAGGCTGCTCACCACGGGCACGAATCAACCGGTGATCAACAAAATGGTGATCAGGCCAATTCTAAAGCTTCTGCTGTAATGGAAGACGATCATGCTCACAATCATGGTAGTACAAATCAGATCTATTATGGAGGACACCTTGGTCAGGAAGCGCCTTGGCACATGGTTGCTCCAATGGGACTTCTGGCGATCGGTTGTGTAGCTTTTGCCCTGTTGCCGCATAACTGGCCTTGGGAACTGGCTATTTCTGCTGCCCGATCCCTTTTTAGCATGTAGGTGCAGTTTGCTGCACTTAAGTCTCGGGGAATTCTTCATAAGGGAGCCTAGAATTAGTTCAGAAATTATACGAATATGAGATGATCTGCTCAATTAAAGGAGCATAAAACAGATGAGCGGAGATCCCTTAACTTATAGCGCATCAGGCAACCTTCCCCTTGCCATTGTAATGCTGCCGATTATCGGTGCTATTATAGCTGCTCCAATTGGTTATTTTTCCGAAAAATACCGGGATTATATGGTGTTAGCAGTTACTGCTGCTACATTCATTCTGTCAATATTCCTTTTTTATCATAGCTGGCAAAATATAGTAATTGGACAGTATTATGTTGGCTTTGGAGAACTGCCGCTCTATTTCAGGGTAGACAGGCTGGGCGCTGTATTTAACCTGCTATCATCCTTCATCTGGTTCCTGGCTACAATATTTTCACTCTCCTATATGACTCATGAGCTGCGGAGAAACCGCTATTACACTTTTTATCTCTTAACACTGGGAGGCTGCCTAGGTGTTTTTCTGACTGCCGACCTGTTTAGCCTTTTCTTCTTCTTCGAACTGATGTCAATTGCATCGTACCTGCTGGTTATTCACAATCAATCCGAAGAAGCGCTTAAAGCTGGAAGGCTTTACATATTTCTCGGGATCTTTGGTGGTCTCTGTCTGCTTGCCGCAATCATAATGCTTTACTGGCAGACCGGTTCAGTTTTAATCGAGCCAAGATTAGATGAAATTATTATTCTACCGGCCCGGTTATTGATTCTCATCCTTTTAATCATCGGTTTTGGTATTAAGGCCGGTATGGTTCCACTGCATATCTGGTTACCGAAAGCCCACCCGGTTGCACCTGCCCCGGCCAGCGCCCTGCTTTCCGGAATCATGATCAAAACAGGTGCTTACGGGATCATCCGGGTTCTAACAGTAATTTATACACCGGCTAGTGAAGAAGCAAAATCACTCTGGCTTTTTACCGAACAAACCGGTTATGTGATCATCTGGTTCGGCATTGCCACCATGTTTTTTGCAGCTGTAATGGCCATGTTTCAATTAAATGCCAAGAGGATCCTTGCGTTCAGCAGTATCAGCCAGATGGGTTATATTCTGATGGGTATAGGGGTTTGTGCTTATTTAGGTCTTGATGGGGCCGTTGCTTTTGGCGGATTTAGTTTTCATATCATCAATCACGCATTTTTTAAAGCCGGTATGTTTATGATGGTCGGTGCTGTCTATTACAGGACTGGTGAAATTGAGCTAAACCGGCTTGGAGGTCTCTGGCGGGATTTCCCGCTGACATCATTTGTGTTTCTGCTGGCGGCTATGGGTATTGCCGGTATCCCCGGTTTAAATGGTTATACCAGTAAAGTGCTCCTGCATCATGCTATTGTTGAAGCCTTTGAACATCATCACCTGATCTCGCTTTACTGGGCGGAAAGAATTTTCATGTTAACCGGGGTGCTGACCACCTGTTATATTACACGCCTCTTTAGCTCCATTTTTCTTGGTAAAAAACCGGACCACCTGACATCGATTGCCAAAGAGCCCTTAAATGAGAAAATCGTTTTTATGATCATCGGCGCTGTGCTGTTGTTGATCGGGACCAGGCCATTTATAGCGCTTGAAAGGTTAATTACTCCCCTGGCTGAATCATATCCCTTTGATTCGTATTCTATAAAACACTTAGTTGAGGTAAATTTCTGGGATATCCACGACCTGCAGGGTATGGTATGGGTGGTTTCCATTGCTGCAGTATTGTTTGCTGCCGGCAGTCTTACCGGTTTCTTTACAAAAAAATTACCGGAATGGTTAAGTATTGAATATCTTTTTTACCGTCCGCTGGTCAACCTGCTAATGCTTGTATTTACAAGAAGCGGAAGAGCGCTTGAGTTGGCAGTTGACAGCGCTTATATTAACAGTCCCCGTTTATTAACTTACTATTGCATCAGTGGCAAAATCCTCGATTCTGCTGCTGACTACCTGATAGTTGATACCCTGGAGCCGATGAAAAAAATCAGTTATAGAGTCGGTCAACTTGAAAAACAGGGAGACTTTTTTACCAAGTTGATGCGGCAGATTGGCTGGATCATGTTAAATGTGCATAAAGGCTGGGTTTATTATCTGCGTACATATTTCCATAAATCCAAAGTCTTTTTCCTGACTATCTTTTATTTCCTTTTTCGACTTGATTACAAACCCCGGGGTAAATTTTTCATGCTGGTAAACACATCTAACTTCGAATATTATGTTATTATCTTTTTTGTTGTGTTGATCATCATCATGTCGCTGCAGCTTTTTTCTTGAGTCTGAAAGCAGCAGGATTAATGTTGAAGGAACAGGAATAGTCAATCAGGCGTGTTGCAAAGAACGCAGTTAAGAAAGAAGGGAATCTGATAATGATTGAACAAGAACTGGCAAGATTTGCCAGGGAAGCCACGTACGACAATTTACCGAAGGAAGTTATTCAGCAGGCGAAAATCTGTCTTCTCGATTTGGTCGGAACGGCCTGTGCCGGTGCAACTGCCTTACCCGGGCATGTAGTTACTGAAATTATTGAAGAAGCAGGCGGTAAACCGCAGGCGGTGTTAATTGGCCGTAAAGAAAAAGTTCCTGCGCTTAATGCAGCACTTGGTAATGGCCTTTATGCGCATGCCCTGGAATTGGACGATTTGCACCGCAGTTCAATATTAAGGCCGGGTTCGCCAATCATCCCTGCTGCCCTCGCTGCGGCGGAGAAAGTCGGTGCCTCCGGGAAAGATCTGATTACTGCAATCGTAGTCGGTTATGAAGCTGGTATCCGTATAGCCGAGGCGATGACTCCTTCACACTATAATTTCTGGCATACTACCGGGACCTGCGGCACTTTTGCTGCTGCTATTGCTGCCGGAAAAGTGATGAACCTGGATGAAGAACAGTTAATCAATGCTTTAGGTCATGCCGGTACGCAGGCTGCCGGATTGATGGAACTTCACTACAGCCCTGAGGGAATGATGAGTAAACCGTTGCATGCCAGTAAAGCAGCGCAGAACGGCTTGTTTTCGGCATTGCTTGCCGCCGGTGGCTATACCAGCACCAAGACGATTCTTTCCGGTGAAAAAGGATTTTTACGGGTTTTTGCCCCTAAAGCTAAAATGGAGAAAATTGTTGAAGGGCTGGGTCAAGATTATAAAATAATGCAGATCAGTTTCCGGATTTATGCTTCTACCCGCCATACACATGCCGGTATAGACTTAGCGTTAAGACTGCGCGATAAAGGGATTAAGCCAGAAGATATTGAGCTGCTCAGAATTCAAACCTATTCGGTAGCCAGGGATCTCGTTGGGCAACCATTTCCCGAAACATATTATGAAGCGAAATTCAGCCTTCCGTTCTGTGTTTCTACCGCGCTGGTTTATGGTCATGTGGGGGTTGAAGACTTCACGGAAGAAAGGATCAAAGATCCGGTTCTTGAAGAGTTGATGAGTCACTGCACTGTTGAGATTGATCCACTTATTGATGCCCACTATCCAGAAAAATGGGGAGCCAAGCTGAATGTTATCCTGCGCAACGGCACAGTAGATCATGAACAGACTGACTATCCCAAGGGAGATCCGGAGAATAAGCTTACGCTTGAACAGCTGCATACCAAATTCCGCAGACTCTCGGCCATGCTTCTTCCGCCATCAAAAATCGAAGCCTGGTTGGAGCAGTTTATGAAAGTTGAGTCATTTGATAACATCGCTGATATGTGGCGGATTTAAAATCGGAATCTTGAAAACTGTTATCATTTTGTTGAGCAGGGTGCTGTTATAAACCCTGCTCATCTGTTTTATGCGTAAGGTGCTTACTGGATTTGGCTGATGGAGGCAGGGTTGCCCATGACCACAATGCAATCTCCATTTTGAATGACACTATTGACCAATGGTTTTTCAACCAATCTATTCTTCACCAGGCATATAATCTTGAAATTTCCGTTGTATTGTTGGATCAGTTCCAAAACGGTAGTATCTTGCCGACGCCATTTTACCTGGCGTACGACATAATCTGACAACTTAGGCAGTACACCCAGCTCCACCATAGCGATATGCAGCAATTGGAACCCGAGGATTGATTCTGAAAGAACATGATTGGCTCCTGCCTGGTGAAGCCGATCTACAGCGTCAACATGAACTGCGCGGGCAATGACATCAATTTTTGATTTTAGCTGACGACTGGCCAGGACTACAAAAATATTTAAACTGTCATCGTTGATGGTAACAATCAGGGTGTCGGCCTCTTTAATATTTACCTCTTCCAGGATATGTGGTTTCGTCGCATCTCCGATAATCAGGTTCCCCCGAAAATAAAGGGGGCGATTTTTTATATCGATAACATGAGGCTCGATACCGGCTTCGTTTAGCCTTTTACCAGCTTCCTGCCCTACTTTTCCGGCTCCAACAACAACAACGTGACCCCCTGGCCCCGGGCCTCCCATCAATTCCGCCAGTTGGTCAACATTATCATGTGGGCCGAGGACGATTAGTGTTGCTTCATCAATTATTGTTTCCGCAGTAGGGATGGAAATAGTGCCGTCTTCATTCCAAATGGCGGCAATGGTTGCGCCGGTTTCAGTGCGGATTTTTGCATCTCCCAGCGATAAATTATTGTAATCACTGAAATTGCCAACATGAATGATGCTTGGTTTCAGTTGTGAAATGATTTCCGGTTCAACCTCTACATTAAGCAGTTCCAGAAAACGGGTTGGGCTCGCATCAGCACAGATCCAGTCAACCAGCTGTTTGCCCAGAGTTTCTTCCAGGGTAACAACGTGCCTGGCGCCGGCCGCCTGAGCTAATTCAGCACGCTCTTCATTTTCCATGATGGCCAGAACCGGAGTGCTGTATGCAGTAGATACTCCCAAGGTAATGTTTATATTATCGGTGTCGCTCCCGCTCACTACCACCAGTTTGGCTTTATCGATATTTAAATTTTTCAAACCCTCATCATATCGGGGGTCGGCACAAATACTGTTTACGCCTTTACGAAGCAGTTCAACTGCTTCCGGTTGTTCAGCCGCTGCCACAACGTAGGGAACCTGATGATGTTCAAGCAGGTTGATGGTTCTGGCGACCGTTTCGTTGAAAGAGGTGAAAACGACGTGAGTATGCATGTTAGTGCTGGTCGGAGCACGTGGAATAATGCGGTTTTCAACCAGCGAGGCCATCAGCGTTCCTGCGGTCATAAAGATCAGAAAAACCCCTGATATCATCAGTAATATCGATAAAGTTACCATGGCAAAAGAATGAAATGGTAGAAGTTCTCCATAACCGGTTGTGGTCAGGGTTTGAACAATAAAGATTGCTGCCTGACCGACAGTAATTTCCCTGCCTTCAAATATCAGCATAAAATATTTTACTACCGGTATCAGAACCAGAATCCAGATGATCGCCAGGGCCAGTATCCTTAAAAGCAGGTGTTTGGTATAATCGGCAACCCTAAAACCCCTGATCTGACTATTCTTTTCCGAACCGGGCTGCTTTGGCGGATAAAAAAGCTCTTTTAAAGGTTTCACAGGGGTCCTTTCATGTTTAGAATGGTATGCTTAAAAAAACCGGGATGTTTTCCCGGTTTTTTTGGTGCGCCTGCGTGGTTTTGAACCACGGGCCTCCTGCGTGTCAAGCAGGCGCTCTCCCCCTGAGCTACAGGCGCATGGTGATAATTGCTAAAACATTTTAGCATTAGCAGCAAGTGCCTGTCAAGAAATCACACCTTTCATAAGCTACTAAAATCATGGCTTCTGTGCTATCATGTTACTGTATTCCAGATAGCAGGGAGGGGCTTACTTGCCTGCCAATTTAACCCCGCAGTACTATTCCGCTGAAGATAAATATCGCCAGGCTCAATCAGCTGAAGAGAAAGTTAAAGCTTTACAGGAGATGTTGGCGGTTATTCCGAAACACAAAGGCACCGAGCGTCTCCAGGGTGATATTAAAAAGCGGATTGCCAAACTAAAAGAAGAAGGAAAGAAAAAGAAACAAACCAAGGGTTTTAACCCATTTGGGGTCGAGAAACAGGGAGCCGGTCAGATCGTCCTGGCTGGATACCCTAACAGCGGTAAGTCTTCCCTGGTGGGTGCGCTTTCCAGGGCTAAGGTAAAGATCGCTGATTACCCGTTTTCAACATCGCTACCGGTTAGCGGTATGATGCCTTATAAAGATACTTTTATTCAGTTGGTAGATACACCACCTTTATCACCTGACAACATACCTTCTGGTTTAATCGGCACCTTCAAAGAGGCCGATGCTATTTTAGTGATTGTTGATCTGCTAACGCCAGAATGCCTTGATCAGCTTGAAGGTCTGATTCATGTTTTGCAGGATCGCGAAGTGATCGATCTTTCTGAAGATGGAATTATTATTGCCCCGGTACCATACCTGGTCCTGGGTAATAAATGTGATCATACTGAAGCAGCGGAAAATTTGCAGGTATTGAGGGAATTATGGCCGGATTTAGAGATAATCCCGGTTTCAAGCAATGGTTCAGGACTCGAAGATTTAAAAGAAAGGTTATATCAGCTGCTCAATATTATCCGTGTCTATGGTAAACCGGCCGGCCGCGCAGCTGATATGGAGCGACCTTTTATTTTAAGAAAAGGCAGCAGTGTGCTTGATTTCGCCGCACAGGTCCATAAGGATTTTCCACAGAAACTTAAGAGCGCTTTGGTTTGGGGTTCAGCCAAGTTTGAGGGGCAGGCGGTATCCCGAGATTATATTCTTGATGACGGAGATGTGGTAGAATTGCAGCTTTAATGGTCAGGCAATAATTGTTTTTCGGGTCGCAGAATGCAGGAATTAAGCGCTTTTCTGCGAAGTACAAGCAATCAAAGTTTTTTGCAGCATTGCTGCAACTATTAATAAAAAAGATTAAGGAGCTGAAAAGTTATGGGATGGATTATTTTAGGCGTTATCGCTTTAATCGTAATTTCACTGATTGGTATTTACAACCAGCTGGTTACTCTTCGCCAGAGAATTAAAAATGCCTGGGCGCAGATTGAAGTTCAGTTAAAAAGGCGTTATGACCTTATTCCCAACCTGGTTAATACAGTAAAAGGTTATGCAAAACATGAGCAGGAAACTTTTGAAAAGGTCACCCAGGCGCGCAATATGGCCATTCAGGCTAAAGATGTCAACGAGCAGGCTGGTGCTGAAAATTTACTGTCCGGTGCTTTAAAAACCCTGTTTGCAGTGGCTGAAAGTTATCCTGAACTGAAAGCCGATGCCAACTTCCGCCAACTGCAGGAAGAGCTGACCAACACAGAAGGCAAGATCGCCTTTTCAAGACAGTTTTATAATGATACTGTTATGACCTACAATACAACCATTCAAAGATTCCCGACAGTGCTGGTTGCCGGCATGTTTGGTTTCACCAAAGAAGATTACTTCAATCTCGATGAGGAAGCAGCGGCTCGTGAAGCGGTAAAAGTTGAATTTTAGGAGCAGTCTGGATGAAAATAGTTAAAAATAAAGCAGCTTCTAAAGTAATCCCCTTGGGTTTAATCTTGATGATAGTAGGAATAGCGGTTGCTGGCCTCTTCCCGTTAAAAGCCGGAGCGCAGAGTGACCGCTCTTTTTATTTTCCTTCAGTTATTATTGAAGCAGCAGTAAACGCTGACGGTTCGTTGCAGGTTGTTGAAGAGCGGACATTTCGGTTTCGGGGACGCTACCGGGGCGCCTGGTCTTATATATACCTAAAGGGCAACAGTGTGATCAAAGATGTTCTGGTCAGCGAAGGCGGCCTGCCCTATAACGAAGTTGCTGTTGGCGTTCAGGACATTCCGGGAGTATTTTACGTTGAATATGAGCCTGACCTGGTTTATATCGACTGGAGTTACGACGCTTTTAATGAAGATCGCACATTTACAATTAGTTACACTGTTGATAATGCCGTTCTGGTTCATAATGATGTTGCCGAACTTTATTGGCAGTTTATCGGAAACGAGTGGGGCGAGAGAGCGGATTTTGTCCAGATTACCCTGCATCTGCCGGAGGGAGCCAACGTAGATGAGATTAGAGCCTGGGGGCATGGACCGCTTTATGGTGATGTTCTAATTGCCGGTCCTGCTAAAGTGGTCTGGGAAGTTGAAGGTTTACCTTCAGAGACTTTTGTTGAAAGCCGCGTTACTTTCCCATTGATCCTGGTTCCGCAGGCAACAAATTTTAGCGGCAGGGATGGTTTGCCTGCAATTTTGGCAGAGGAAGGCAGGTTGGCCCGTCAGGCTAACCTGAGAAGAACCCTCTTTAGAATGGATTATTATGTTGGGCCTGTAATATTTATTGCCCTGCTAATCTATTACCTGGTAGCCAGATATAAGGCGAAGCGCTACCCCGGTATGTTTGATGGCCAGTATTACAGGGAACTGCCCGGAGACTATTCACCAGCCGAAGCCGGATACCTGGTGCGTTCAGGCAGGATAAAACCGGAAGACTTCACCGCAACAGTTATGGATCTTGCCCGCAGGGGGCACCTGCGTTTCGAGGAATACCAGGGTGAAAGTGGTTTGATATTTAAAAAGAGCTTTACCGACTACAGGCTTTATCCAACCGCTGGCAAGGATCAATTGAAAGCTCACGAGAAGGAACTCCATCGCTTCATTTTCAGTAAAGTGAGTATTATTGAAAGCGCAGGCGTTACCATGCGCGAAATTGAGCAATACGGCAAAAAGAACAGGGAGAGCACTTACAAATTTTATAAAAGCTGGACTGAAGGGATAAAAAAAGAGTTCGATAAGCTGAAATTTTTTAAGGGCCCGGCCTGGCAGGGTCTAGTTTTAGGGATTATCTTTTTCCTTTTTGGGTTTGGCCTCTTCTTTTTCGAACTTTTTGTAACCGGAGCCATTGCGCTGATCACCGGCCCTGTGCTGATTGCTCTTTTTGCCCTGATGAAAAGACTGACCCCTGAAGGAGCCGATCATTTTGCCAAATGGAGCGCTTTCAAGCGTTTCCTGAGGCACTTTTCACGTCTGGATCATTCAACAATTCCATCCCTGGCCATCTGGGAGCATTACCTGGTTTATGCTGTAACCCTGGGCGTGGCCAAAGAAGTGATGGAACAGCTGCAGCTTGTTTATCCTGAATTGGGTTCAGAGATGCATCGTGCCTGGCCCGCATACGGGGTTATGGCAACAAATCCGGCCCGCTTCAATTCAATGAGCTCGGCAATGGAAAGATCATTTAAAACCGCTTTCCGCTCAGCTACCTCGTCCGGTTCCGGGGGCGGCGGTGGTTTTTCAGGCGGTGGGGGAGGCGGCGGAGGCGGTGGCGGTGGTGGCGCCCGCTAGAACATAAAAAGTTTAGTTTTAATAAAGGTTTTAGGCTATTTCATGGGCTAAAACCTTTTTGTTTGTTAGGAATTACATTATAGCTAAAAATGTTGAAACAGTGGTTTAACTATGATACTATATGCATATATAAGAATATAGTCTTTTATCATCTAAAGGAGAGAAGTTCTTTGGACCAATACCACCTGATGGCAGACTTTATCAAAGCTTTAGCCCATCCAACGAGGTTGAAAATCTTGGAGCTACTACGCTCGGGAGAGCGTTGTGTCTGCGAGATTTTTCCGGAGTTAGATATTGAACAGTCGAGTGCATCAAAACATTTAGCTTTATTAAAAAAAGAGGGTTTGCTCTCTTCGCGAAAAGACGGATTGAAGGTCATTTATTGGGTGCCCAATCCACTGGTGTATGAAATTGTCGATCAAAGTTCAGAAATCATTAAAAATATTTGGCAAAAAAAGGCATCAATTATATCGTGACTTAAAACTATGCTTTGAGCGTTGTGAAAGATTAATGTTTCCTTTTCTGGGGGCGCTGAGATTTGCCTGTCTATTTTGATCACGCTGCAACCTCATTTCCGAAACCGGAAATTGTATATCAGACAGTATTAGAATATATGCGTGATCTAGGTGCCAGCCCGGGTCGGGGTACGTACCACAAAGCTCGAAGAGCTGAAGAAACAGTTTTCGAGACTCGAATGTTATTGGCAAAACTCTTTAACATCGAAGATTTAACAAGAATCGTATTTACTTCCAACATAACCGAGTCAATAAACCTAACCCTAAAAGGATATCTTAAAAACAAAGATCACGTGATTACATCCCAGATGGAACATAATGCAGTCTGGAGAACGCTTAAAGTTCTGGAAAAAGAAAAAGATATAAAGATATCCTTATTAGAGTGTCCGGGAGGATTGGCTTGCGATCCTGAACAGCTTAAGCATTTAATCCACTCAAAAACACGTTTGGTTGTCATTAACCATGCTTCCAATGTTACCGGAACCATCATGCCTTTAAAAGAAGTCGGGAAAATATGTAAAGAGAGGAATATTCCTTTGCTTGTTGATGCTGCGCAGACAGCGGGAGTGCTACCAGTCAATGTTGAAAGTATGAATATTAATCTATTGGCGTTTACCGGTCATAAAGGCTTGCTCGGCCCGACCGGTACCGGCGGATTGTATATTGCTCCCGGTATTGATATCACTCCCTTGAAAGAGGGAGGAACCGGTGGTGATTCACTACTTGAGCATCAACCCGAGCATCTGCCTGATCGTTATGAAGCAGGCACACTCAATGCTGCCGGCATAGCTGGTTTAGGAGCCGGGGTTAAGTTTATTCTTAATGAGGGGCTGGATAAGATTCGTGCCCGTGAAATTGAACTGACTGGTTATGCGCTGGACAGACTGTGCAAAATACCTAACCTAATCATTTACGGACCTCATAAAGCGGAAGAAAGAGCAGCGGTAATCTCTTTTAACTTTTCCAATATTGCACCGGAAGAAGTCACTTATGTATTGGATGAAGTCTACAAAATCATGGCACGATCTGGATTACATTGCGCTCCCCAAGCTCATCGAACAATAGGAACTGTACAAGGGGGTACTGTAAGAGTGAGCTTTGGTTACTGGAATACTAAAGATGAAATTGATTTTTTAATTACTGCTTTAAATGATTTAGTTGTGGCATGATTTGAAAGAAGGTGTTCTTTCATGGAACAAAAAGTTTTTGTAGCGCTGGGCGAAGAAGATATGGTTATGCTGCAGAGTATCTGTCTGGATAAGGATCCACAAGAAGCTCTCTATTTTGTTTTGAAGCGAATTGCTCCCAAGCTAAAAAAACAATTGCCCTGCATCGCAAGGGAAATTATGAAAACATGGAAGCTCTGATAATGTATCTTAAAAACATCAATATCTATCACACCTCTCCCTGTTTTGCGGAAGCGGGAAAGATCAGAGTTAAGGCACGCCTCTCTGACGATATCAGTGAAATCATGCCTTACCTGAACCGTGTAGTTAAAAATGCAAACTATAATGAACATGCGCCCAATTTAACCATGTTTAAAGAGTTTCGTATGATAACCCTTGAGCCGGTAAAACTGATCCTGATCAAGGCGCTTAATGACACTGATGCCCGCCAGGTTTTAAATTGGTTAAGAGATTTAATTAATGAAACAGCTGAGCGAAAAGCGGAGATTGAACCGCTCTATGAATCAAAAAAAAGGCCTCACCCCTTACAGCTATTTACCTGGTTACCGCGTATTAACTGCAAGCAGTGTGGTGAAAAATCATGTCTTGCTTTTGCTGCTCTGTTGTCGAGCGGTCAGCAGTCGCTTGATCACTGCACACCACTTTTTTCAGATGATTATAAGGAACAGAAGACAGTGATGATTGAGCTGGTCGGTGCCCTGGGTCATGATATTTCAAATTACATAGAAGGAGGGATTTAATGTAAGATGAGTAGCAACAAGAAAGAGCTGACTCATGAAATGGCCGAGACCTGTTGCAGTGCAGTGCCGGTACTTTTATTCCCTAGTTCCGGTGGTTCAAATGTAGGGCAGCTGGCCAACCAGGCTACGGTAAAAATAACCATGGAGGGGGCAGCCAGTATGTACTGCCTGGCCGGCATTGGGGCAGCAGACGCAGCGATGATCTCTGCCGCTGGTGAGGCGTCAAAAATTATTGCCATTGATGGTTGCCCCGTCCAATGCAGTAAACGAACGCTTGAACGAGCCGGTCTTGCGGTAAGCGAGTCCCTGGTTCTCACTGAAATGGGAATCAGGAAGAACAAGGATTACAATCTGGGAGAAGCTGAGATAGATATGGTTTATCAACAACTTAAAGCGCTGGTTTAGACGCTTTTTAAAGATTAACAGATTGAAGTGATTGCGGGAGGTAAGTTGATGAATTGCACAACCTGCGGATTATTGGATAAACAAGTGTCACCGAATTACTGTCTGCGCTTTAAAAAAACAATAGAAGATTTGAGTGCCGGCCAGGACTGTATTTATTATTTTAAAGAACATTATGAAGAAGGTGAACTGCTCTCCCCGCAGCAACACCTCTTGTTGCAAAATCAGGATCGAAGAAGTAAAAAAATGCATGGTCCAATGTACTAAAATAAATTATTTAAAGGAGCTGCTAATAGATGATTATTAAAATTTTAGGAACTGGATGCTCAAAATGCCAAGCGCTGGAGAAAGAAACAATCAATGCTTTGGCGGAACTAAATGTTGCCGCGGATGTGCAAAAGATAACCAGGATGGACGAAATCATGCAGTATGACGTGATGATGACCCCGGCTTTAGTGATTAATGATCAGGTGAAATCTGCCGGTAAAGTTTTAAAGCCTGAGGAAATTAAAGCATTAATCAAAAAGGAGCTCTAGAGCCTAGTACTGAATTCGGATTTTAGCTTTCCATACTGAGGAGATGAATCAGTAATGAAGGATTACCAAAAATTAACACTCATAGTGGCAGTATTTTTAGCGGCATACTTCATACCATTTGAAAGCCCCTTAGTGGGTGGGGCGATTATTGAAGCCTTTCATCTCTTGCAGGAGTATGCCAGAGAACATGTTCTATTCTGCCTGGTTCCAGCCTTTTTTATTGCCGGGGCGATTGCCAATTTTGTTTCGCAGGGGTCGGTCATTAAATACTTTGGCAGTGGGGCTAGTAGAATTGTTGCCTATTCAGTGGCATCAGTATCCGGAGTAATCCTGGCCGTATGCTCTTGCACAGTATTACCTCTTTTTAGCGGTATATACAGACGGGGGGCCGGTCTTGGACCGGCTTGTGCATTTCTTTACTCCGGCCCGGCCATAAATGTATTAGCTATTGTCTTGACGGCTAGAGTGCTTGGCTGGGAACTTGGTCTGGCCAGGGCTGCCGGGGCGGTCATTTTTGCCGTAATGATCGGTTTACTGATGGCTTTCTTTTTCCGTAAAGACGATCAAAACCGACTGGCGTCACAAATGGCCGGGATGGATGATGATCAAACAGAAACCCGCAGCCCGGGTCAGAATGTTCTATTTTTCCTGACCCTGGTATTAATCCTGATTTTTGCTACTTGGAGCCGGCCCGCTGAACCGGTTGGTTTCTATAACACCCTTTACACGGTAAAATGGCCGGTGGTTGTTGCTCTTTTGGCCTTTCTTGCTTTTATACTGGTCAGATGGTTTAAGCCGGAAGAGCGCAAAGACTGGGTCAATACAACCTGGGATTTTGCCAAACAAATACTGCCCTTGCTTTTTGCAGGTGTTCTCGTAGCCGGTCTGTTGATGGGTCGCCCGGGAACCGATGCCGGTCTCATCCCTGTACGCTATATCGAAGCGCTCGTTGGTGGCAACAGCCTTCAGGCAAACCTGGTTGCTTCAGTGGTAGGTGCCTTCATGTATTTTGCCACATTAACCGAAATCCCTATCCTGCAGGGACTGCTAGGAGCAGGCATGGGTAAGGGCCCGGCCCTGGCGCTACTATTGGCCGGTCCGGCGCTCAGTTTGCCCAATATGCTAGTGATCAGATCCGTGTTGGGAACCCAAAAAACAGCAGTTTTTGTTCTCCTTGTCGTATTTATGGCTACTGCATCGGGGATGATTTTTGGTAATTTCGTTTTATAAGACAATTACTAAAATATGGGCGAGGCTTCCTGCTTATTAGCCGGGAAGCTTTGTTGGCTCCGCAATGAACAATGAAAATTAATGCCTGATACTGTTATAAGATACATAATAAATTATTAACTACAGGAGAGTGGCACTCTTGTTTGAAGTAATTCTTTATATTATTGCTGTTACTTTTTTAAGCTTCTCATTTTTCAGGGATCATAAAAAGACGAAAATGGCCTTGATGAAATCTTGGAAGGCCTTTGAAAACATCGTGCCTGCATTGCTTGGGGTGCTGACTCTGATTGGACTGGTTTTAACGGTGCTTTCTCCGCATGTCATAACTGTAGCGCTAGGTCAAAATACAGGCTTTTGGGGAATGATCTTAACCTCGATTATCGGCGCCATTACTTTAATACCGGCTTTTGTGGCTTTTCCGATGGCTGCTTCTCTACTGACCGGTGGTGCCGGGACTATGCAGATTGCGGTTTTTGTTTCTTCTCTAACTATGGTTGGCACAGTTACAGCGCCACTTGAAGCAAAATATTTCGGCTGGAAAACAACAATCCTTCGGAATGGTTTTGCTTACCTATTTTCCTTTATTGCCGCCATAATAATCGGGATGGTGCTGAGATGAAAAAACTTAAACCCTATTTATTGTTGATACTGGTATTGATTGCTGACGCTGTTTTATTTTTATATAGCAGAGATCTGGGGATCAAGGTTGCTGTCAATACCGGCAGTCATATTCTACAGATGTTGGCTGTATTACCGCCGATATTTGTCTTAATTGGCCTGCTCGATGTTTGGGTGCCGCGCGAGCAGTTCATGCGCTACATGGGCGAAAAATCCGGAATAATCGGGATAGCCTTGAGTGTGCTGTTAGGAGCCGCAGCTGCAGGACCGCTTTATGCCGCCTTTCCCCTGGCTGCAATCATGATTCAGAAGGGAGTAAAGTTCAGCAATATATTAATATTTCTTGGCGCTTGGTCCACAATGAAAATCCCCATGTTTCTTTTTGAAATCACTTCGCTTGGCAGCACTTTTGCTCTTACCCGCTGGCTGGTAAGCCTGGGCGGCATTATCGTAATGGCACTTATTATCAATAGGCTTATTGCAACAGAGGAAAAGAGAGAAATCTACGCCCGACATACTGTAAATTCAAGTTAGACATATAATTACCCCTGTAGATTTAACATAAAGATTTCATAAGCTAAAAATCATTAACCTATTTCTTGTCAAGGGGAAAAGGGTTATGTATAATTTATCATATCGATAAAATTAAATATTTAGATGTGTAGTGTTATGTAAAGGAAGGTATCAGAAGTTATGAAAAAGCTGGTAAATTTTTTCAAAGCAATCGGCGAAGAAACAAGGTATAAAATCTTGATTATGCTTATTAAGGAGGAGATGTGCATATGTGAATTAATAGAAGAATTAAAGCTCTCTCAGTCTGCAGTTTCACATCATGTGAAGATTCTGAAGCAAGCCAATTTGGTTAATGATCGACGCAACGGTAAATGGATATTTTATTCAATTAATAAGGAGGGCTTTGAAGCTCACCTGAAGAGTCTGCAGGTAAAATTAGTTAGAATGGTTGAGAATTACGAATATAAAATTAAAGATGAACCAAAAATTGAGTGCACTCTTTGATTTCCAAACCATTTTACATTCAAATATTTTATTCGAGGTGAATGAAACAGATGAACATGGAAAAGGAATACGAACTTGGTTTTTTTCATAAGTACTTAACGGTTTGGGTAGCCCTTTGTATCCTTATCGGTATTGGCCTGGGCGCTGCTTTTCCCGGCGCGGCCCAGTTTTTAAATTCTCTTTCAGTCGCCCAGGTGAACATACCGGTAGCCATTTTCCTCTTTGCTATGATGTATCCGATCATGGTACAGATTGATTTCAGCGAAGTGGTCAATGCGGTAAAAGCTCCCAAAGCAGTATTATTAACCCTGATCATTAACTGGGCTATCAAGCCATTTACTATGTTTTTCTTTGCCTGGCTCTTTATGCGGGTAGTGTTTGCTCCATTTTTAGACGACACTCTGGCAGGTGAGTACGTCGCGGGTATGATTCTTCTGGGGATAGCCCCCTGTACTGCCATGGTGCTGGTTTGGAGTTACCTGGCCCGCGGGTTTATGGGCCTGACTCTTGTCCTGGTCGCCTTAAATTCATTAACCATGCTGGTTCTCTACGCTCCACTAGGCAATTTCCTGCTTGGAGTCGCAGAGATGTCAGTACCCTTTATGACTATTTTCTTAAGCGTTATGCTTTACGTTGGTGTTTCGCTGGTGGCAGGATACATTAGCCGCATCAGGTTAATTAAAACCAGGGGGATTGACTGGTATGAGCGTGTATTTTTGAAAAACATGGGTACTATTTCTATTATTGCTCTTTTAGCAACCCTGATCTTCCTGTTTATGCTGCAGGGTAGGGTAATCCTGGAAGCGCCTTTGGTTGTGGGAATGATTGCGATTCCGTTGGTTATTCAGACCCTGGTTATTTTCCTGATCGGCTACATTGCAGCCAAGTACATAGGTTTAAGCTATGAAGAAGCTGGTCCGGCAGCGATGATTGGCGCCAGTAACCACTTTGAAGTAGCTATTGCGACGGCCGTTACTATTTTCGGTCTAACATCGGGCGCAGCCCTTTCAACTGTTGTTGGCGTGCTGATCGAAGTGCCAATCATGCTGGCTCTGGTCCGGATTTGCCTGAGGACCCGTAACTGGTTTCCGGCTATTAAAAAAGCTTCCTGAACCAATTAGTAAAAAAATTAGAGGGGAGATTAAATTGGCTGAAGTAAAAAAACAAAAAAAAGTGCTTTTTCTCTGCACCGGTAATTCCGCCCGCAGTCAGATGGCCGAAGGCTTTTTAAAGGTTTTGGGCGCCGGTCAATTTGAAGTCTTTAGCGCCGGTATCGCTCCTGTTGGTATCAATCCCAGGGCTGTTCAGGTCATGCAGGAGGCAGGAATTGATATCAGCAACCAGACTTCGGATGCAATCAACAGGGAGCTCCTGGATCAGGTTGATCTGCTGATTACCCTCTGCGGCGATGCTCGGGAAAGTTGTCCCGTAGTGCCTACCCGGGTTGAGAAAAGACATTGGGCGCTTGAAGATCCGGCCCGGGCTGAAGGCAGTGACGATGATATAATTGCCAAATTCAGGGAAATTCGGGATATGATTAAGGCCTATGTTGAAGAACTGGTAGCAGAAGAGTAACTGGTTATTTAAATATGTTCAAAAGCCTGTACCGAAAGGGTGCAGGCTTTTTTATATGGTATAATTTTTGCAAGCATAGTCCTGGGAGTATAACTTAGGGGGAGTAATAAATGGAAAAGCTGAAAGCAGCACTGGTAGTAAATCCTGCTTCTGGAAACGGGACAACAGGTAAGCGGTGGCCAGAGATGGCTGCAATCATTGCCGATGAGGGGATATCTTTCGAACATAATTTTACAGAGGCGCCGGGGCATGCAACAGAGTTAACCCGTCAGTTATTAAAAGAAGGACATGAATTAATTATTGCCGTTGGCGGTGATGGTACTACCAACGAGGTGATAAACGGTTTCTTCGACCAGGATCTTAAACTGATCAACCCCCATGCAGCTATCAGCTTTATTTCAGGGGGAACCGGACGTGACCTGATCCGGACAATCGGCATTCCAACCGATACAGCGGAGGCAGCAAAGCATATAATAAGCAGCCCGATCAGACCAATCGATCTTGGACGGGCTTCTTATATCAATAACCAGGGTTTCTCTGAAGTCCGTCACTTTATTAATGTAGCCGGTTTAGGCCTTGATGGGGCGACTGTGGACAGGGTCAATAAGACCAGCAAAGCTCTAGGCGGATTTATATCTTTTCTCTGGGCAACCGTTACCACGCTGGTGCTCTATAAAAATCAGCAGATGAAAATTTCAGTTGACGGAGTAGATATTTGCGATGAGCCTGTTACCGTCGTTGTTTTTGGTAATGGGCGTTATTTCGGCGGTGGGATGTATATTGCGCCAAACGCAGAAGTGAACGATGGCTTATTTGATATAGTAATTCTTAAAGATCTGAGCAAAATCAATCTCTTATTAAGCCTGCCGCGGGTTTATAAAGGCACACATTTGAGCCATCCGCGGATAACCAGTTTACGCGGCCGATCAATTAAAGTTTTTGCCGATGAAGTAGCCCTGCTGGATCTTGACGGAGAACAACCCGGACGCGCGCCGGTGGAAATTGAATTGCTTCCCCTCGCTATCAACCTTAAAGCTTAGGAACTAAGCTTGACAGGTTTAATGGCAGGTCTTATCATAATTTTTATTAACATTTTGTTATTCAGGTTTCTATTCAATTGCTCAAAGGAGGCAGACAGCCCTTGTCGATAAAAGTCAGACTTGACGGTGGAGACGAAAGTGTATTTCCAGACGGTACAACCTGTATGGATCTCTACCGGGAAAAAACTGCTGAAAATAAAGATTTGATAGCTGTTTTAGTAGATGGAAAAGAGTGTGATCTTCACCTGCCGCTGACAGACAGCAGCACGATTAGTTTTATTGATTTCGATTCACCACAGGGTGCATCAGTATATCGTCACAGCTCCAGCCATATCCTGGCTCACGCCGTTAAAAGGCTTTACCCGACAGCAAAAATGGGTATCGGCCCGGCTATCGAAAACGGTTTCTACTATGACTTTGAATTTGAGGAGCCGATTTCAGCCGATGATCTTCCGGCCATCGAAACCGAGATGAAGAAGATCATCAAAGAGAGAAAACCGATCAGACGCCTTGAAATGAGCCGTGAGGAAGCGGAAGAAATATTTCGGGCAAAAAATGAAACTTATAAACTGGAACTGATTGCCGACCTTCCCGATGATGTAGTGATCAGCTGTTATGAGCAGGACGATTTTATCGATCTATGCGCCGGGCCGCATTTGAACCATACCGGAATGGTCAAGGCTTTTAAATTGACCGGTCTTGCCGGGGCTTACTGGCGCGGGGACGAACGCAATACCATGCTGCAGAGAATTTACGGCACTTCCTTTCCGAGCAAGGATCGTTTAGAACATTATCTAAATATGTTGGAAGAGGCAAAAAAACGCGATCACCGTAAACTTGGCCGCGAACTGGAACTTTTCAGCCTCCATGAAGAAGGTCCCGGATTCCCTTTTTTGCACAATAACGGCATGGTTATCTGGCAGGAGCTATCCGATTTCTGGCGCCGCGAGCATCGTATGGCGGGCTATGAGGAAATAAAAACTCCTCTGATCTTAAACCGGGCGCTCTGGGAGCAATCAGGTCACTGGGATCACTACCGTGAAAATATGTACTTTACAAAAATAGATGAACAGGACTTCATTGTCAAACCGATGAACTGCCCGGGAGCGATGCTGGTTTTCGGTTCCCGGATGCACAGTTACCGTGATCTGCCGCGTCGTATTGCCGAGATGGGCATTGTCCACCGGCATGAACTTTCAGGAACCCTTCACGGTCTGATGCGGGTGCGAACATTTACCCAGGATGACGCCCATTTATTTATGCTGCCGGAACATGTTGAAGATGAGGTGGCAGGAATTATCCGGTTGATGGATCGGTTTTACAGGATATTTGGGTTTGATTACCGGGTTGAGCTGAGCACCAGGCCGGAAAAGGCCATGGGCTCGCTTGAAATGTGGGAAAAAGCAACGGCTATTCTTGCCAAGGTGCTTGAGGATAAAAAGATCGCTTTTAAAATCAACGAAGGCGATGGAGCCTTTTACGGTCCTAAAATTGATTTTCACCTTGAAGATTGCCTGGGTCGGAGCTGGCAGTGCGGCACAATTCAGCTCGATTTTCAAATGCCGGAGAAATTTGATCTTACCTATATCGGTGAAGATGGGGCGAAACACCGTCCGGTTGTGCTTCACCGCGTTATTTATGGTTCAATGGAGCGTTTTTTTGCTTTGTTAATTGAACACTATGGCGGTGCTTTTCCGGCCTGGCTGGCTCCTGTTCAGGTAACTGTTATTCCGGTTACCGATAGAAGCCATGATTATGCCGGCCAGATCTTAGAGCATCTCAAGGAAGAAGGTTTAAGAGTTACGATTGATGATCGGAACGAGAAAGTTGGCTACAAGATCAGGGAAGCCCAGTTAAAAAAAATACCGTACATGCTTGTAGTCGGAGATCGTGAAGTTGAAAACGGGGAAGTGGCCATCAGGCACCGTGAAAAGGGAGATCTTGGAAGCGGCAATTTGGACTGTTTCATTTCAGGCTTAAAAAAAGAGATCGCTGAAAAAACTATTTGACCAGGATCTAATTTTCTGTTATATTCAAGAGCGTAAATATATTCAATAAAAGCAGAAGCCACCGCTTCTCACCCTGAGGCCTTAATTGAGCTACCGGGGTTATCCAAAAAGATAAAGACTGAGGATGCTTTAGAGCAGGTGGCCAATCCCTGCTCTTATGTTTTTCATGGAGGTGAAATGATATTAGTAAAAATTTGTTCGTCAATGAACAAATTAACGCCCGGGAAGTATTGGTGATTGATGCTGATGGTACTCAGCTTGGGGTAATGAAAACAGACGAAGCCCTAACCCTGGCCAGGGAGAAGAAGCTGGATCTGGTTAATGTGGCTCCGAGCGCCCGCCCCCCCGTCTGCCGTTTAATGGATTATGGCAAGTACAAATATGAGCAGAGCAAGCGGGATCGCGAAGCACGGAAGAATCAAAAAATCACAACAATTAAAGAGATTAAACTGCGCCCCAATATAGACAAACATGATTTTGAGGTGAAAGCAAAGCGGGGGCAGAAATTTTTGGAAAACGGCGATAAGGTTAAAGTGACAGTCATGTTCAGAGGTCGGGAAATAACCCACCCTGAAATCGCCCAACGTCTCTGCCAACAGTTGGCAAAAGATCTTGCCGAATATGGGGTTGTCGAGAAACCGGCCAAGCAGGAAGGGCGTAATATGATCATGATTTTAACGCCAAAAACATAGTAGAGGAAGGTTGTATTTAGAATGCCAAAAATGAAAACACACCGCGGCGCGGCTAAGCGTTTTAAGAAAACTGGAAGTGGTAAGATTAAACGCTACAGAGCTTATGCCAGCCATCTGACCGGAAAAAAGAGTTCAAGTCGGATCAGGCGTTTACGCAAGTCAACACTGGTTAAACCGGCTGACACTAAGCGGGTAAAATTGCTTATCCCTTAAATAAAAATTTAAACTTATTAATTAAGATCAATGCATAAATTCGGCTTAAAAGTAGGAGGATGATTGATTATGCCTCGCACAAAAAGAGGTAATGTCGCCCGGAAAAGGCGTAAGAAGATTTTAAAACTGGCCAAGGGTTATTACGGCTCAAAGAGCAAACTTTTTAGAGTTGCCAATCAACAGGTGATGAGATCCCTTACCTATGCTTACCGTGATCGCCGTCAGCGTAAAAGGGATTTTCGCAAACTCTGGATCGCCAGGATAAATGCTGAAGCCAGGAATGGTGGTATATCATACAGCCGTTTTATTAACGGACTGAAAAAAGCAGAAGTTCAGATCAACCGTAAAGTTCTCGCCGATCTCGCCGTCAGGGATAAAAACGCTTTTGCTCAGCTGGTGGAACTGGCGAAAGCAAATAATTAGGTTTATTAAATTTTAAACGCCTATAAATCCGGCCCGGTGAAACGAGGCCGGATTTATAAAATTCAGACCTGAAAAAAAGCTAAACGGAGGTTTTTCCTGTGCGAAAGCAGATTATGGTAATAGGAGCCGGCCGTTTTGGTTCAAGCGTTGCCTTAACCCTGATTGCGTTGGGTCATGATGTTCTAGTTGTCGATAAGGATCATGATCTGATCCAGAAGATCAGCCCCGATGTTACCAACGCTGTTATTGCTAATGCTTCTTCAGAAAGCGACCTGCAGGCTTTGGGAGTAAATAATTTTGATGCTGTTATCCTGGCCATTGGCGAAGATATTCAGGCCAGTATTATGGCTGCGATTTTGTTGGTAGAGCTGGGCAGCGTTTATATTGTGGCTAAGGCTAAAAATGATTTGCACGGAAAAGTTCTCAGCAAAATTGGTATTCAAAGGGTGGTTTACCCTGAACGGGATATGGGGCAGAAGCTTGCCCACAGTTTATTCGCTCCGACAATTATTGATATGATCGAACTTGCCGATGATTATAGCGTTGTGGAGGTTAGCGCACCCGAAGAAATGGCTGGCAAGACACTGAAAGAGCTTGAACTCCGGGCCAGATTTGGCATCAGCGTTATAGCGCTCAGGCGAAACCACGGCAGCAAAACCAATATTTCTCCCGCAGCCGATGACCTGGTAAAAAGCGGAGATATTATCGTGGCAATCGGGGAAAATAAAGCATTGAAAAAGCTGGGGTGGATTTGATTGAATCTCCTGGAGTTAAGTAGCAGCCAAAATCCTCTGTTGAAAGAATATAAAAAACTACAGTCTAGCAGGAATTTCCGCAGGAAGACCGGAAAAATTGCTGTAGAAGGACCTAACCTGGTTAAAGGCGCTTTTGATGCCGGGCTTGTTGCGGAGACGATTTTTTTTACCGCAGACTATTATTATGTTAACCAAAAAGGATGGCTGTCTGAAGTCCCTGCTGCATCGAAAAAAATAATTCTTACTCCTTCAATGTTTGAAAAGCTTTCAGAAACAAAAACACCTCAGGAAGTTGCCGCCGTATTCCCTTTCAATTATCGCTTCAATGTCGAAATATCCGGTAATATCGACGAACTAATAATTATTTTAGACAGAATTCAGGACCCGGGCAATATGGGAACATTGATCAGAACAGCTGTTGCCGCCGGGGTAAATTTAGTTTGTTGCACTCCGGGATGCACAGATCCCTATAGCCCGAAAGTTTTACGCGCCACCGCCGGTGCAGTTTTTCAGGTTCATTTGCATGAAGTCAGTGTGGTAGAAAATCTGGTTTCCGATTTGAAAGAAAAAAGTTTTCAGGTGGTAGCGGCTGATCGAAACAGTGAAACGCCTTACTGGTCACTAAACTACAATAAACCGCTGGCGTTGATCATCGGAAACGAAACCGATGGTATCGCCGGGAATCTGATAAAAATGGCTGACCTGGTTGCTTCGATACCCATTAAAGATTCGATCGAGTCGCTTAATGCGGCAGTTGCTGCCGGGGTTTTACTGTTTGAAATCAACAGGCAGGAATACTGCAGAAAAACTTGAAGCCATATACCTAAGATGCTATAATGCTTAGTATTATTAATAAAAATTGTGATGATGGAGAAAAGTAAACCGATTTCGGTGTTGAATAGAGAGGTCCGGCCGCAGGCTGCAAGCCGGCTCTACACCTTTGGTTGAAGTTCGCTCCTAAACTTCCCGCTGAACGGTTTTGTAAAACCTGGTAGGCTGCGGACGCTCATCCCGTTATCGATGCCAAGCGGGCTTGATAATTATAACAGCCAAATTGGGTGGTACCGCGGAAGCAGGCTTTCGTCCCTCTTTATAGGAGGGATTTTTCATTTTCTGGAGGTGTTGGATGTGCTGCAAAAACTGAAAGATTTGGAAAGAGAAATACGACTTAAAATCGCAGCTGTTAAGAGCATTGACGATTTGAAAGAAATTAAAGTTAGGGTTTTGGGCAAAAAAGGCGAATTGACAGGGCTACTGCGCAGTCTGGGCAGCGTTGCACCGGAAGAACGACCGATTATCGGGAACGAAGCAAATAAACTGCGGCAGGAATTGGAAGATTTATTTACCCTGAAAGAGAAATCCCTGCTTGATGCTGCCAAGGGTGATAAATGGGCAAAGGAAAAGATCGACATAACCCTTCCCGGTCGCCCTGCATCACTGGGGCAGAAACATCCACTGACTTTAATTGCCGATGAAATAAAGAATATATTTATCGGTTTAGGATTTCAGGTAGCACATGGTCCAGAAATCGAGAGCGATTATTATAACTATGAAGCCCTTAATTTTCCAGCAGAACACCCGGCCAGGGATATGCAGGACAGTTTTTATATTACTGCCGAATTTCTGCTTAGAACTCACACCTCACCGGTGCAAATCAGGGTTATGGAGAAGCTCGCACCGGCCTTGCCGGTAAGGATCATCGCTCCGGGCAAAGTCTTTCGCCGGGATGATGATGCCACGCATTCACCGATGTTTCACCAGGTGGAAGGGCTGGCAGTGGATCGGGACATATCCTTTGCCGATCTAAAAGGGACGCTGCTTCTTTTTGCCAGGGAAATGTTCGGTCCGGAACAGCGGATTCGCCTCCGGCCAAGTTTTTTCCCTTTTACGGAGCCAAGCGCTGAAGTGGACATCTCTTGTATCATGTGTGAAGGCAAAGGGTGCCGCGTTTGCAGCGATACCGGATGGCTCGAAATATTAGGAGCCGGTATGGTTCATCCCCGGGTGCTTGAAGTTGCCGGTTATGACCCTCAGCAGGTGACAGGCTTCGCTTTTGGTATGGGTGTCGAGCGGATAGCGATGCTGAAATACGGAATAGGTGATTTACGGCTTTTTTTCACCAATGATATGCGTTTTCTAAAACAGTTTGCTTAGTTTAAATTAAATTAGGTCGCAGATTGCGGGGGATAGAATTATGCAGGTACCATATAACTGGCTTAAAGAATATATCGATCCGGGAATAAGCGCCAGGGAGCTGGCAGACCTGATGACCTTATCGGGCATCGAGGTCGGCGCAGTGGAAAGGTTTGGCGCTGATCTGCCCGGAGTAGTTGTTGGTGAAATAAAAGAAGTAGCCGATCATCCAGGGCGCAGCAATCTGACTATCGTTAAAGTGAATACAGGGAAAGAAATTTTTAACATTGTCTGTGGAGCCAGGAATTTTAAAATCGGGGATAAGGTTCCGGTTGCCAGGCCAGGCTCAGTACTGCCGGGTGAGAGGCTGATCGAAGCGGCAAAACTATACGGTGTTGATTCTGTGGGTATGTTGTGCTCAGCCCATGAGCTCGGTCTGGAAATTGGCTTGGAGGATGAAATACTGATCCTTGATGCCGATTCTGTGATCGGAGAACCAATTGACCGCCTGCTTGGTTTGGACGAAGAAATACTTTACCTGGAATTGACACCGAATCGTTCTGATTGTCTCGGACTGATCGGTGTTGCTTATGAAGTGGCGGCTCTAACCGGGGCAAGGTTAGCTGTCCCGGTTGGTGAACCGACTGAGAGCAATAAGGATATTAACGAAATAGTATCTGTACTGGTTGAGGATCCAGAATTATGCCCGCGCTACACTGCAAGAGTTGTTGAAGATATCGAGATCGGCAGGTCACCACTCTGGATGCAGCTTAGACTGTTAAAGGCCGGAATCAGACCAATAAGCAGTGTTGTTGATGTCACAAACTATGTGATGCTGGAGTTTGGTCAGCCGCTGCATGCCTTTGACCTCGAATTAATAGAAGGAGAGCAGATCATTGTCAGGAGAGCTAGCAAGGGTGAAGAACTTGTTACGTTGGATGGTTTGAAGAGAGAGCTTGACCCGGAGGTTCTGGTAATCGCGGACAAGAGAAAGTCTGTCGGTCTGGCGGGGGTAATGGGCGGAGAAAATACCGAGATTACCGCTGCAACGAAAGCGGTTTTAATTGAAGCTGCGGCTTTCGATTCGAAGAGTATCAGGAGGACAGCCCGGCGTTTTCTTCTTCCTTCCGAGGCTTCTCAGCGCTTTGAAAAAGGGATTAACCATGAGACTGTGCTGCAAGCTCAGAATCGTGCTGCTTACCTGATAGGTGAACTTACCGGAGGTAAAATTCTTAAAGGGGTAATAGATGTTAATAGCTCGACAGCCAGGCCCTGGACAGTTTCATTGAGACCTGACCGGGTCAATAAGATTCTTGGTATGGAAATTACAAAAGAAGAGATATTTGCTATTTTAACAAAACTGAACCTGGGAGTAAAAGAAGATCGTGAAGGGCAATTTGAAGTTATCGTTCCTCTGCGTCGGCCGGATTTGTTGATCGAAGAAGATCTGGTTGAGGAAATCGTTCGCCTGCATGGCTTTGATCGTGTGCCAACAACATTGCCCAGCGGGGAACTGATTGAAAACAGGGAATCATTTGAAGAACGTTTTAAGCTGATTATTAAAGAGCTGTTGGTCTCCTGTGGCTATTTTGAGTGTATAACCTATTCGTTTATAAACCCGGTTAATCTTAAACGATTGAGACTTTCTGATCACGATCCCCGCTTGTGCCTGATTCCCGTGCAGAATCCGTTTTCCGAGGAACAGTCGGTGATGCGCTCAACACTGCTTCCAGGACTATTAAAAGCAGTACAGCACAATCTAAATTACAGAGAGCTTAATCTTAAACTTTATGAGCTTGGCACGATCTATGTGCCCAAAGAACTGCCCCTTGAGAGTCTGCCCGCTGAAAAACAAAAACTTGCAATTGCTGTCAGCGGCCTGGCCCCTGAACCAAATTGGCTTTCAACATCGAGGAGTGCCGATTATTATGAGATAAAAGGAGCTCTGGAAGCTATTTTTTCGAGAATGCAGATTGAAGGAATAATCTTTTCTGAGCAGGCTGAGCCTTTCACACATCCAACCCGCAGTGCTCAAATTTTGCTAGATGGGATGGCGATCGGATTTATCGGGGAGCTGCTTCCTGACGTTGCAGCTGATTTTGAAATATCACAAACGGTGACAGTTTGCGAAATAGATTTGAGTTTACTTGTACAAAAGGCCAGTCTTGTGCCGCGTGTAGCGCCGCTGCCTCGTTATCCCTCGGCCTACCGTGATCTGGCCCTGGTAGTTTCAAAGGAAATCAATGCTGCAAAATTGGAAGAGACAATCTGGAACGCCGGCGGTGAATTGCTGAACGCAGTAAAGCTTTTTGATCTCTATGAAGGAAAGCAGGTTCCTTCCGGAAAACGCAGCCTTGCTTATTCTCTGACGTTCAGGCATAACGAGAGGACCCTTACGGAAGACGAGGTGAACGAAACCCAGAAAAGAATTGAAACGGCACTCTTTAGCTTAGGTGCTACCCTGCGTAATTAGTCAAGAAGGATTTTCCTGCTTCTGTCACGAAATAACAGGCCTAAGCTTACATCTGGAGAGAAAGCGGGCTCTGACGGATGGATGGAAAAGAGAAGAATAGAATTACTGTATCAATAATGGGTGAGGAATATGTTCTCAGGGGCACTTCTTCAGCGGATGATATGGATCGGGTCGGCCGTTATGTCGATCGCTTAATGCGAACCCTTTCTGAAAATAACTTACAGATGAGCAGGCATCGGATCGCAGTTTTGGCCGCCCTTAATTTAGCAGATGAACTGTTGAGACTTAAGGCGGAGCAGCCAAAACCTCATGCGACAGAGGAAAGAAAGGATGAGGGTGATGAACTGGTTTGATATCTTGCTCCTGGTCATTTTCCTTCTGCATTTAGTTAACGGTTTTTCACGCGGTTTGGTTAAACAACTTTTTGATTTGATTGGGTTTCTAGTCATCATTGTTCTTTCATTCTGGGGCAGTCGTTATTTTGGCGCTTTTTTAGCTTCATATATTAACCCTGAAGATATTACGCCTCATCATGAATTAATCGAAAGCCTGGGTTTGGAAGTTGCTCTCGAGAAAGCGCCGCAAATCATAGCCGGCGTTGTAACATTTCTAATCTTATTCTTGGTATTAAGCCTCATCTTCCGGGTTTTTTCCGGAGGATTCCGCTGGGTAAACAGGGTTCCGGTAGTCGGTTTTTTTAACAGGGTTGGCGGGGGTTTGCTGGGCGCGCTGATTGGCATCGCTTTTATTTATATTATTATTGCCGGTCTTTCCTTCCTGCCGATTAAATTTTTCATGGATGCCCTTGAAAATTCCGAGATTGTATTTATTATCGAGTATTACCTGACGCCAAATGTAATCTGGCTAAAAGATGTGTTAATCGACTATTATATAAACCTCAACGTATAAATTTGCCTTAAGATAGCATTTATTTACGGGGTCAGATGCATTTTGTTGCCTTTTAACAGCATTTTTTTTCAGGGTAATACTATAGAAGTGGCCAGGGGGCTCCTTGGCCATTATCTATGCCATGAAACTCAAGAAGGCCGGCTGTTGGGTAAAATAGTCGAAACGGAAGCCTATCTTGCAGAAGGTGATCCTGCCTGCCATGCTTCCAGGGGTATGACTGATCGCAACAAAATGATGTTTGGTCCTCCGGGAAAAGCATATGTTTACTTTATTTATGGAAACTATTACTGTTTTAATGTAGTAACCGGTAGTGAGGGCATCGGTGAAGCAGTTTTAATCAGAGCAGTGGAGCCGCTTGAAGGTCTTGAAGTGATGCGCAGCAGGCGCGGGAAAAAATGCCCGGATCGGAATTTAACCAGCGGGCCGGGGAAACTCTGCTCCGCCTTTGCGATTGATAAAGAATTTAACGGGCATAATCTGACTGAAAAACCGCTATTTTTGGCCAGGAATGAAAATATTAGTGTTAATATGCAAGTTGTTGCAACGCCCCGTATTGGTTTATCCTATAAATGCGACAGGAAGCTGCGGTTTATAGTCAGCAGCAACCCTTTTCTTTCAAGGAGAGAGCAAGTTGGCTGATGTGATGAGGGCAAGAGAAATAAATATCCTGGAATTTGACAGGATCAGGGAGGAACTTGCATCACTTACGGTTTCACCGATGGCTTTCCAAAGAGCTGGTGAGCTTAAGCCGGCTTCAGATTATAGTTTAATAAAGGAGATGCAAAAAGAAACCAGCGAGGCGCGACTGCTGTGTTCCCGTAATCTATTTACTCCCAATGCAGTTGAAGATATAACGCCTCTTTTATCACGGGCCTCCAAGGGCTCACAACTTCACGGACTGGAACTGGCCCGGATAAAAGTCTTTATCAGGGCTGCGCGTAAATGGCCTCAATTCTTTAAAGATATCGAGCAGCTTGAATTTTACCCGGCACTGGCTGAGAGGGCTTTGTTAATCAGGCCGGCAGTAGAGCTTGGCTCTATTTTGGAACGTTCAGTTGACGATGAAGGTAACATCCTGGATAGCGCTTCGGCGGAACTAAGCTCTATTCGGGCGAAAAAATTAACCCTTCAGAATAAAATCCGGGACAGACTTGAAGATTATACTCGCAGCTCAAACTATCGGCGTTATTTGCAGGAAGCCCTGGTAACTATCCGCAGCGGCCGTTATGTATTGCCGGTTAAGCAGGAGTACCGGCAGCAGCTTGATGGAGTAGTCCATGATCAATCGGCAAGCGGTGCAACACTATTTATTGAGCCGTTACCGGTGGTTAAAATGCAAAATGATCTGGTTTCTGTGCAGCGACAAGAAGAGCAGGAGATTGAAAAAATTCTTTACCAGCTGAGCGGTTTAATTTCTGACAGCGCTGATGACCTTAACCTGAACTGTTCTCTTTATGGTGAGCTAGATTTTATCATTGCCAGGGGTCGTTTAAGTCTTGCGTCAGGCGCTGTTGAGCCGGATCTTGCGAAAGATCCTGCTGTAGAAATGATCCTTCTTAATGCAGTCCATCCCCTGCTTCAGGGTGAAAGGGTTCCTCTGACCCTTAAGCTTGGCGGAGAAGTTATCACGCTTGTCATTACCGGTCCTAACACCGGCGGTAAAACTGTTGCCCTGAAAACAATCGGCCTGATCAGCGTCATGGCTCAGTGCGGACTGCATATACCGGCAGATCGGGGCACCAGGCTTAATATTTTTAATAAAATTAGGGCCGATATCGGGGATGAACAGAGTATCGCCCAGTCACTGAGTACGTTCTCCGGACATATGAAAAATATCATTGAGATCATTGAAACTGCCGGCCCCGGGACACTCGTGCTGCTGGACGAGCTGGGCGCGGGAACAGATCCGTCAGAAGGGTCTGCCCTGGCAATGGCTGTTCTTTCTGCTTTAACTGAAAAGGGCGTGCTTACCATAGCAACCACCCATAGCAATGAACTGAAACTTTTTGCCCAGGTCCAGGATTTCATGCAGAACGCATCAATGGAGTTTGATCCGGATACACTTTCGCCGACTTATCGACTGCTCCAGGGGGTTCCCGGGCAAAGCAACGCACTCTATATAGCCGAGCAGCTTGGTTTGGAAAAAGTTTTACTTGAAAAAGCCAAGAGTTACCTGCATCGTTCGCATGATCAGGTAGAGTCTGTAATTGCCAGCCTGGTCGAGGATCAACAGCGCTACCATCGTGACAGCCGGCAGGCAGCACTAGATAGAAGCAGGGCGGAATCGTTATTATCGGAACTGGAAAAAGATCGGGAGTTAATCAAGGCCAGACGGGATGATATTTTGCAACAAGCCCGCGAAGAAGCTCGCCAAATGTTGCGCAAGACAAAATCCACGGCAGATCAGCTGATCAAAGAGTTGAAAAAAATCAGGGAAGAAGATCCCGGTACTTCAGCGCCCCGCATTGAGAAGGTTAAGCAGGAATTAGGTCAGCTGCGACGTGATATTGATGAAAGTGAAGAGGTTGATTTTGTGGAAGATGGACTTACCCCACAAGAAATTACGATCGGTGAATTCTATTATATTCCCAGTATAAAGCAGAAAGGCGAAGTTCTGTCTCTAAGCGGCGATGAAGCCCTGTTACAGGTAGGATCGTTGAAAATAAACCTAGCTACCCGTGAACTGCGCAGGGGAAAAAGCAGCGATAACAAAGCGGGCCGAAAAAAACAAGTTACAACCGGTGGTGGATACAGCGTTGAGAAAGACATGGCCATCAGCAGCTCAATCGATTTACGGGGCCTGAATTTTGATGAAGCCCAGCCTTTGGTTGACAAGCTGTTCGACAATGCGATCTGGGCAGGTTTAAACCGGGTCGATTTGATCCACGGAAAAGGAACCGGAAAACTAAAGGAAGGGCTGCGCCAGTACCTTAAGGAACATCCCCTGGTAAAAACAATGCGCAGCGGGCTTCCTGCTGAAGGGGGCGATGGCGTTACAGTAGTTGAAATAAAAGGATAAGGGAGAAATTTTATGGACCTCGATCAGGTAGAAGCCAATCTATTAAGCCTGCTGGAGCCTGATTATTATAAAACCACCGATCAGCTCGTCCAGGAGTTTCGGATGGAATATCCTGCTTTATGGGAAGAGCTGGAAAAAGAAGGAAAAGAGCTCTATGGTAAAAGCTGTAGCTCGGTCCAACAGCCTTTTACCCGCATATTGCAGACTTTACTTAACCTCCCGGCTGATCGTTGTATGCGGATCAGAAAGGGCAATCAGTACTACTGGAGCAAAAAAGAGGAAGCATCATAGATAAAATGCTTCCTCTGATCATTAGCTATAAACAGTCTTTAGTTGTTTATGAACATCTGGTACTCACTGACTACCAGTGTAACCACAGTTCCACGCCGGACAACGGATCCTGGTTCCGGGGTCTGTGAGATAACTGACCGCCTCGGTTTTGTTTCATCAACCCTGAACTCTACCGCTCCAATTCGTAGGCCTGCCCTGGTGAGAATCGATTCAGCTATCGGCTGAAATTCCTCGATCACATTTGGCACGGTAACCATTTCACTGGTAGACTGGCCTGGCAGTTGGAAGAGCCCCCCGCCAAATCCGCCCGGTGTTCCGGTGTTTACTGCTACCGTGGCGGGATCAGATAATTCACCGCCCTGGTAAACTGCTGAGAGCGTATAGTTGTAAAACATGCCATCGGTCAGATTTGTATCGTTATACTGTCGGGCATTAGCGTTAAGTTCTATGGTTTCACCGTCGTCTCCGGTTTGCCCGTATCTGGTCAGTATAAAGCCGTTAACCGGGGGTCCGTTATACTGCCACTGCAGGGTTACTCCACCAGGAACAGCGTAAGCATTAAAGAGGCTGATCTCCCTGGTAGTAGAGCCGGGTTGCTCCATCATATCAAATATGCCGCCTGCCGGTCTTTCCTTGGCATCTTCGGGACCTCTGCCCGGTCCGCCTTCACGCGACCAGCGTTCATCAGTAATGATGTAGGGAGGCCGATTATAAAACATGCCGGTGTGCATGTTACAAGTTTCGCCGGGAACGCGGCCTTGAATAAAGAAATCGCTGATAACAGTGCCGGCGCTGCTGCAGGATTCATTGGGGATTAAACCCGATTTGTTGCATACTGTGGCCGAAACTATCCCTTCCGGCCTTTCAAAAGGTTTGATTTCCAGATCCTCAAAAACTTCCAGAAAAACTTCGCGCAGAAATACGGTTGAATAACGCCAACCCTGACGGATACTGCCTGTTTTTGGTTCATCGTAACCCATCCAGAAAGAGGCAACAATATTTGGGGTGTAAGCAACGAGGTAGACATCTTTCCAGTTTTCGGTAGTACCTGTTTTGGCTGCTACAGGCCGGTCAATCTGCAGTGCCCGGCCCAGATACTTGGTAACAAAATCCTGCAGAATGTCGTTAACGAGAAAAGCAGCCTGGGGACTGATAATCTGCCGTGGGTTGGGCTTGTTCTCGTAAATAACATCACCGTGACGGTCGATGATTTTTTCTACACTGTGCAGATCTACCCTGACTCCGTTATTGGCCAGGACACTGTAAGCCTGAGCCATATCTATGGCGCTTACCCCGTAAGTGAGTCCACCGAGGGTGAGACTTAAATTGTCAACTTCATCCGGATGGAGAGTGGAGATGCCCATTCTTTCAGCATAAGCTGCGCCGACCCGTGGTCCTAAAGCTTCTAAGGCACGGATAGCTGGTATATTGTAAGAAAAATATAGAGCTTCCCTGGCAGTGATCATGCCCCGGAACTGGAAGTCAAAGTTTTCCGGAAACCAGTTACCCTGGGGATTAATGTACGGAGAGTCATCTAAAGTCGATCCTGCTCCGGCCAGGGTGCCTTCTTCAAAAGCCGGGCCGTAAGTAACAATAGGTTTGATGGCTGAACCAGGCTGGCGCAGGGTGACAAAACGCAGAACTTCATTTACTCTTTTTTCATATTCCCGTCCCCCACCAAGGGCTTTAATCTGTCCGGTAGTTGGATCAGCCAGGACAATAGCTGCCTGTGGCTGAGGGACTCCTCCCTCTTCGTCGACCAGTTCTTCGATTTGAGCCCTGGTCAGATCACGATTGGCGGGCAGTCCGGAAACCGCTTCTCTCACTCTTGGCATATCCAGCAGGATAGTGGTGGGATAGAGGTCAGTTCTGGCCAGAATTTCTTCCACATGCAACTGCATATCTGGAACTAAATTGGTGTAAATCTGGAGACCGCCGGTATAGATAGCCCGGTATGCTTCTTCAATTGAACCGATTGTCGGCATGACGCTTAGAATCCGGATCAACTCGTGATGGACAACGTAATCAACATAATGCGGGTATGGATATTCCTCCTGGCTTTGCCGCTGCTGATAATGCAAAGGTGCGCTGACTGCTCTCTGATGCTGTTCTTCAGAGATGAATCCGAGCCTCAGCATGTTGGCCAATACAACTCGCATTCTTCCCTCAGCTTCTTCGACGTTGTCGATGGGATTGTAGAAATTAGGAGAGCGAACTGCCCCGGCGATCATCGCTGCTTCAGCAATGTTTAGTTCACTGACATTTTTATTAAAATAAGTCCGCGAAGCAGCTTCAACCCCGTAAGCCCCGTTGCCGAAGTAGATCCGGTTCAGGTACATTTCAAGGATTTCCTCTTTCGAGTAGTTGCGTTCCAGTTGAATGGCCAGCCAAATTTCCTGAACTTTACGCTTGTAGCTGGTTTCAGTTGTCAGAAAAGCGTTTTGCGCCAACTGCTGGCTTATGGTGCTGGCTCCCTGAACAATGGTGCCGGCTCTGAAATTGGCAAAAGCTGCCCTGAAACTGCCGGTTATATCAAAACCGAAATGACGATAAAACCGCTCATCTTCGATCGCGATAAAAGCATCAATGACATGTTGGGGAATTTCATCTAATGATACGGCAACCCGGTTTTGCTCATCATGAAGGGCAGTGATTTCGTTGCCTTCACTGTCATAAAGATAGGATGTTTCCACTGTTTCCAGACGCTCTGGATCGAGCGGCGGCGCATCATCGATAAAGCTATAAGCCACAGCTGCAACAGCAATGGTGCTGAGAAACCCCAAAACCAGCACTGCCAGAAGAGCAATTTTTATTTTTTTACGTTTTGTCCATCGCTTCCGGGGCTGCTCATCAGTACCGGATCCGGAGCTATTTTTGTCAAAAGGTATCTTCTTTTCTGCCACTTAAACCCTGACCTCCCAAAACTATTGAAAATTAATCTCATCAATTATAACACAACTGTATCAGGCTGTTTTTGACGGGAAAATTTCATTTTCAGGTTGGATCTCTCAGATTACTCTACCTATTTATTAATTGATCAGGTAAAATATTAATTAGTAGAAATAAATTTTCAATCAGTCTGCAGTTCTTTCGGAGGAGGATACGAAGATGTGCAAGCAGCAACAGAAAAGTGGCCGGGTAGCAATGAGCGAACTTGATACTTTTTTCTACCCCCGGGCTATAGCTGTAATCGGAGCAAGCCAAAACCCCTTAAAGCCAAATGGCATTCCCCTCTCTCTATTGAGCATGTTTGGTTTCAGTGGTGATGTATATCCGGTAAATCCCAAATACGAACGGGTTGGCGGTCTGAAATGTTATCCGAGTGTTGTTGATATAGAAGGGCCGGTTGATCTGGCCGTAATCGGAGTAGCAGCAGCTCAGGTGATGAAAGTCCTCGAAGACTGTGCCTTAAAAAAAGTGGAATCAGTAATAATTTTTACATCCGGGTTTGCTGAAGTAAGCGAAGAAGGGCGAATTGAACAGGATGAAATGCGACGGCTGGCGCAAGAGAGTGGAATGAGGATCCTCGGCCCTAACTGTCTGGGGATATTAAACTATTACAACGGCTGCATGGCCAGTTTTTTCTATAACCAGGAAAGAAATGATTTAGTGCACCCGGAGACTTTATCTTTTATCACGCAAAGTGGTGGTCTCGGTGGTATAATTTACCAGATGGTTCTGCAGCTGTCAATCGGCTTTAATTATTTCGTCAGCACCGGAAATGAAGCAGATGTTTCGTTTGCCGAGATCTTAAACTATCTAGTTGATAGGGAAGAGGTATCAATTATTGCCGGATATCTCGAAGGACTACAGGGCGACGGACGCCTCTTTATTGAAGCCTGCAAAAAGGCGTTGGAAAATAAGAAAATGATCACCATGCTGAAAGTTGGAAAGACAGCCAGCGGTGCTGCAGCAGCGGCCTCTCATACCGGCGCCCTTGTAGGATCGGATCAGGTTTACGAAGGTGTTTTCAGACAGTATGGTGTCCCGAGAGCTGATGATGTGGAACAGATGAATGCCCTGATTGCCCTTTTTGCTACCGGCAGATTACCGGCTGGCAAGAAAATGGCGGTTATTACTATCTCCGGCGGTGGGGGAGTAGTGGTGGCCGATAAATGCCCTGATTATGGGCTCGATGTTATAAAGCTGACTCCTCAAACTCAGGCAAGTCTGCGGGAGTTTTTTCCTGCTTTCGGGGCTGTTGCCAATCCCGTAGATTTAACCTCTCAGCTTTTTATCGATACAAATCTATTCCAGCGAGCCCTGCGTTTGGTGATGCAGGATCCGGAAATTGATGTTGCCGGGTTTTTCTACAATCTCGAGATGCCTGATCCTGAGGCTGTCCGAAAAATAATTGAGGTCTACAATGAGTTTGAAAAACCGCTGATCATTTTTACCTGGCCAACAGGCCAGGACTATGCCTTAGAAGCCAAGAAAAAACTGGTTCAGGCAGGCGTACCGGTAATTGAACATATTCCAAGCGGCTTATGGGCAATCAGTGCGATTGCTGACTGGGTTAAGCATACAGAAGAGAGCAGAAAATACCCTTCATACCTGCCGGGGGCTGAACGCAATCAGGCGCTTAAAGTATTGTTAGGCTACCGTGACTTAAAAGGCAGGTCCTTGACGGAATGGCGCTCGAAAATGATCCTCAAGGCGTACGGTATTCCCGTTACAAGGGAAATAATGGTAAACAGCCTGGGTGATGCTCTTGAGGCGGCAGAAAAAATCGGTTATCCGGTTGTCTTAAAGATCATGTCACCTGATTTGCTTCACAAGAGCGATATCGGAGGCGTTGAGCTCAATATTACTGATCCGGAAGGGGTAAGAAGAGCCTATACCAGCCTGATGGAACGAACTGCGGATAATAAGCCTGATGCCCTGGTAGAAGGAATTTTAGTGCAGGAGATGCTACAACCCGGGATGGAGATGATCATCGGTATTAAAAAAGATCCGGTCTTTGGGCCGGCAATAGTCCTCGGGCTGGGCGGGATATATGTGGAAGTGCTGAAAGATGTTTCTACGAGGATAGCGCCGTTATGCCCCGAAGATGCCTGGGCGATGATCGATGAATTAAAAGGAAAAACTCTGCTTGAAGGTGCTCGTGGTTCGTTGCCCCGGGATACTGATGCATTAGTGGATATATTGATTAAAGTTTCACGCCTTGCTGTTGAAATGGAAGATCATCTCCAGGAAATGGATATTAATCCGCTAATAGT
>CAYTER010000009.1:0-55823 GCA_964436815.1 uncultured Syntrophomonadaceae bacterium | reverse complement strand
GGCCACCTGTTCACTAATGACAGACGCGGCAAGTTCCCGCAAATCAGACACCTCCCAAATTTTTCAGACTAGAGGACAACAATATTATTTCTTCGTCCTGGGCAGAAAAATTCCTGCCCTTTATTTTAGATTTTATTATAATTCTAAATTTTATTTTGAGGTTAATAATTATTTGTTAACTTTTTCCATTAGCCGCGAATATTCACGGTTGATCTCGTTTTGCAGCTCCCGGCGCCTTTTGTCGTCCATTTCTTTGAAACGTTTTTGGCGGTTCAGATATTCACTGAGTGGCACGCTTTTAATGTCAGCGGGTATGGTCAATTTCCAATCAGTTCCGTCTCTAACTTCAAATAGTGGAAAGAAGCCGGTTGCCACTGCCAACCGTGATATTTCGATCGTATCCGAGGAATCTGTTCCCCACCCCGGCGGACATGGTGCGAGAATATGGATAAAACGGAAACCTCTTACCGACTGAGCCTTTTTCAGTTTTTCTTCGAGGTCTGCCGGGAAAGCAACTGTAGCCGTAGCTGCATACGGCACGCCATGCGCAGCCATAATTTGCATGATGTCCTTCTTTTCTCCTTCTTTATACAAAGGATAGGGCGCCGTGTTGGTTCTCGCTCCGAAGGGTGTTGCTGAACTGGTCTGCATACCGGTATTCATATAGGCTTCATTGTCATAACAGACAAATATATAGTCTTCGTTACGCTGAGCTGCTCCGGAAAGGGCCTGCAGCCCGATATCAAAGGTGCCTCCATCTCCGGCCAGAACGACAACAGTTGTATCGTAATGACCTCTGGCATTCAGTCCCCTGCGCACTCCGCTGCCCACCGAACCTGCGCTGGGAAACGGGCAGTGCAGGATCGGGCATTTTAATGCCGTTAAAGGCGGCATTCCGGAAATAATGCTCCAGCACGATGCAGTCAGCACTATTGCAATGTTCGATCCCAGGGCTCTGGTCAGGTAACGGACAGCCAAAGCGGCACCACAACCCGGGCAAGCGTTATGCCCGGAGTAAATTAATTCTTGCTCCCGAATTAACTCTTCAATTTTCACTTGAACTCATCTCCCCACCGCACGGAATAATTGCTTTCTTCCGTTTTTGATGCAAGCATTGCCTGAAGCATCTTATCAGTTAAATCTACCCCACCGGCCAGAATTAAATCGCGGACCAATGGAGGATTTTTCAACCGGCTAAGAGCATTGCTGACCTCCTGGGCAAATATTCCGCCCATACCTACTGAACAATTTCGATCGATGACTATGACTTCATGAAGGCCTGCTTCTTCAACGATAGCACAGATTTCAGCTGCCGGAAACGGCCTGAACATCCGCAATTGAATCAACCCGGTATCATTTAAATCCGGCAAAGCCCACCTTATTGTCTCCGCTGTAGCACCGGCAGCAAGAAATGCTTTTTTTGCTCCTGACGGAATTTGCTTTTCAACAGTATTGTAACTTCTGCCCAACAGCTCATTATATTTATTATTAATTTGTTTATATAATATTGGAGCTTTTTGCATCGTTAAATGTCTGTCTTTAACTAATCTCAGCTGTGTTTCTCCTGTAGAAAGACCGTGCAGATTACCGGGCTGACCCGGTACAACCTGGGGAGTAAAGTCAGGTTTGCCAACAAGGCTTCTTACCAGATCCTGTTCGGCAACATCAACCACCTCATAAGTGTGCGAGATATAAAACCCATCAAAGACAACCATGCAGGGCAGCATTAGATCTTCTGCCAGGATGAAAGCCTGGACCACCGAATCAAATACTTCCTGGGCGTTGGAACAATAGATCTGCATCCAGCCTGTATCGCGTTGGCTCAGGCTGTCGCCCTGGTCAGGATCAAGACACCAGGGTGCACCTATAGTCCGGTTGACATTAACCATCACTATGGGGAACCTGGCTCCGGCACACCAGTGAATCATTTCATGCATATAGGCCAAACCATGCGAGGCAGTTGCCGTAAAAGCCCGGGCACCGGTTGCCGCTGCACCGTTGCAGCAGGCAAGGGCGGCATATTCCGATTCGACGCTGACAAATTCGCCTCCCAGCTCGCCCTTGGCAGCAAAATCAGCCAGGGTTTCAACAATTGCTGTCTGCGGGGTGATCGGATAAGCAGCAACAAGATCAACTCCCACCCGCTGAACTGCCGTTGCAGCAGCCTGACTGCCACTGATCATTTCAAAAGCCATTAGTTGCCCCCTCCTTCCATGACCAAAGCTCTGGATGGGCACTCTTTAACACAGATGCCACAACCTTTACAATAATCCAGGTTGAATTCATAGCGTCCATTGATCTGTTCAACAGCTAAATCCGGGCAAAAGAGGTAACAAACTCCACAGGAGTTGCAGGTCCCGCATCCCAGGCAACGTTCTGCTTCCTTTAACGGGTCTGATTCCTTCTGCTGCAGTTCAAGATTAACTTTCGCCGCCAGATTCAGCTCTTCGAAAGTTACGGCTTCTTCAGCCTTCGTTGTCAGATCCGGAACCGGCAGCCCTTCATGAACTGAACGGATCGCCATTGCCGCTATCCTTCCTGCTTTTATTGCTTCGGGAACAGTTGCCGGACCGCTGATCAGGTCTCCGCCGGCATATACTGTTTTATAACTATCAAGCTTTCCAAAAACGCTAAGGTCAGAACTCTGTCCCAGGGCCATGATTACTGAATCGCCTGCTTTAACCATGCTTTTACTTTTATCCACAACCAACCCGTTTCTTTCAGTCCTGCTGTGATCAACCTCTACTGCCACAACTGCTTTGCCTGATGTGACTATTTTACTTGGCAGGACATTGAAAATCAGTTCAACACCCTCTCTTTCAGCCATTTCCACTTCGCCCTGATCAGCCGGCATTTCAACCCTGCTGCGCCGATAAAGGAGACAGACATGATGAACACCTTTGACTCGTAGGGCACTGCGGGCACTGTCAATAGCTGCGTTTCCGCCGCCAACCACTATAACTGTGCTACCCAGGGACGGTGGCTCTCCTGCATTATAGCTGCTTAAGAATTCAAGGGCGTTATAGACAGCATTATGGTCTTCACCGGTTATGCCGGAAAGTCTGGGGATCCAGGCACCAGTGGCCAGGAAAACTTCGTCAAATTCCCGGTAAAGATCCTCTAGCGTGAAATCAAGACCGAGGTTACAGTGAGTCTTGAATACAATCCCTTCGTTTATGAGAATCTCCAGCTCTTTTTTCAGGATTTTACGGGGCAACCTGTACTCCGGTATGCCTAGAGCCAGCATCCCGCCAATCTTGTCGGATCTTTCAAAAACGGTTACCGCATAACCTGCTTCCGCCAAATAATAGGCGCAGCTCAAACCGGCCGGTCCGGAACCGACAATGGCAACCTTTTTTTTGATCAGCTTCAGTTTTTTCCGTGGCTCATAATGATTAAGTCGCCACTCGCCAATCGCTTTTTCAACCTCCCGGATTTCAATCCCCTGGTCTAACTGCCCGCGGTTGCAGTTATCCTGGCACGGGTTGTAGCAGACATGACCGGTTAAGGCCGGAAAAGGATTACAGCGGCTCATGATCTGCCATGCTTCCTCCCATTTTTCTTTTTTCACCGCTTCCAGCCAGGAAGGCACCTCTCCTCCAAGAAAACAATTTTGACGGCAGGGAGACAGGCGGATCAGTCGTTCTGGAGTGAGAAAACGCCATTCTCCGGTTTTATTAACAGAAATAGCCTCTGCTCCACACGCATATAAAGTATTTGCTTTCTTATCTTTTAGCTGCAAATCCGGACACCTCCTTAACGCTTTCGTAACCATCGACAGCCGCTTTCAGGTTTGCATCAAGGCTTGCTGACACCCTTTGTTTGATTGAACGGAGCAGATTGTCCAGTGAGGTAAGGCCGCTGACCCTGGCCATTGCCCCCAGCATCACTGTATTGACCATCGGAAAGCTGCCGATAGCCAGCTTGTGTTTCCAGGCAATTTCCCGCGCATCAAGCTGGTATATTTGACATTTTTCCTCGATCGAAAACTCCGGCTCGATGTTATCCTGCCAGTTCGAAGCAGCATTCAGGAGAATGCTCCCCCCTTCTTTCAAACCGGTAAATAAAGTTGCGCCGCTGATCGTCGCGTCGAAAACCACCACAAAATCCGGGTTATAGATACGACTGCGGGGCATCAGCCGATCCTTTCCAGCCCGGATGAAAGCTGTTACCGGTGCTCCTCTTCTTTCAGCGCCAAAAAGCGAAAAGGCCCTGGCGTAATAACCTTCGAAAAAAACAGCTTCAGCGAAGATGGAGGCGGCAACAACAATGCCTTGTCCCCCCCGGCCATGAAGCCTGAATTCCGTTATGCTTCTATCCATCTTTATCCCTCCCTGCAATATAATGCAGTTTGTAATTGTTTGCCTGCAAAATATTGCATGGTTTCTGAAAACTTCCTACCAGGTTACTTTCTCCTGTAGTTTTTCTTCCGCATAGATATCGGCAACTTCTTCCGGTCTCAGGCCATCTCTCTTTGAACGGCTGAATATTTCCCGGAGCCTTCCTTCAATCAGGCTGATGTGAGCCATTATCTGTTCCGCCTCAGCGATACCCTGTCTTTTCATCTCTACGAATATAATACCGCCGGCATTAATAATATAATCCGGAGCATAAAGGATTCCCCTTTGATACAATCTGTCACCCAGGCTGTCATCACGTAAAACATTATTAGCAGCACCGGCCACGATCCGGCAATTTAAAGACGGCTCTGTTCTATTATTAATGGCTCCACCTCCCCCACAGGGAGCAAAAATATCACATTCCTGGCTGTAGATCTGCTCAGTGTCAACAGCGGTTGCCCTAAAATCAGCAACAACCTTTTTAACTCTGTTTTCATCTAAATCGGCAATCATTAACTTTGCCCCTTCTTCAGCGAGGTGTCGGCAAAGCGCATAACCGACACTACCTACGCCCTGAACAGCAATCTTCAAATTTTTTAAATCAGGGTTTCCGTAAACCTGTTCAGCGGCGGCTTTAATGCCGCGCCAAACTCCATAAGCAGTATAGGGCGAGGGACTGCCGATCGCCGAACCACCAACCACATAATTGGTGACGCTGCGGATCAGATCAAGGTCTGCTTCTTCAATCCCCATGTCTGCAGCGGTAATAAACCACCCTTGAAGCCTGTCAACCGCTCGGCCATAAGCTTTAAAAAGCTTTTCATTTTTTTCCCGGCAGGGATCGCCAATAATTACTCCTTTTCCTCCTCCAAGCGGAAGTTCGGCAGCGGCTGATTTGTAACTCATACCGCGAGCCAGACACATGACGTCATCAATGGCTGCTTCCTCGTCAGGATAGGTCCACATCCTTGTCCCGCCTAGAGCCGGACCGCGATTGGTGTTGTGTATAGCGATAACCGCCTTTAAATTCGAATCCGGGTCATGATAAAGCAATACCGATTCAAATTCCTGTTTTTCCATCCTGGAAAAGTAATTTGACATAGAAATACCTCCGGCAAAAATATTTTCTTCATAAAATATTTTTGCAATTTTCATACCAAACTATAATATTTTCAGATCAGTTTATGCAGGTGTAGTTTGTTGTAGAGATTACGGATTGATATATCGAGCAACCGGGCAGTTTCAGCTTTATTGCCACCAGTCTGACTGAGAGCCTGCTTCAGTATTTCCTTTTCCCAGTCCAGGTGCATCTCCTTTAAACTGCCTTCTGCAGATATCTGGACATTTTTCTTTTCCGGATCTGCTGTTAATGATGGCATAACCAGGTGCTCTTCGGTAACCAGCGAATCAAGGCGGTCGAGATTGATCACTGCCCTGGCCATCACATTTTGCAGTTCGCGGATATTTCCAGGCCAGTCATAATCTTTAAGCTTGCGGAAAACCGCAGAATCGATATTAACAGTACTTCTGCCGTATTCCTGGGCATAGCGGGCCACAAAATAATTTGCCAAGAGCGGTATATCGCTTTTTATTTCCTTAAGCTGCGGAATTTGAATCGGAAAAACATTAATCCGGTAGTAAAGATCATTGCGAAAGAGTTTTTTCTCGACCAGTTTTTCCAGGTCGGCATTGGTTGCGGCGATGATCCGGACATCGATCTGTCGGCTGCGAGATTCACCCACCCTGATTATTTCGCCCTCCTGGAGAGCTCTCAACAGCCGGGCCTGTGCATCCTGACCCATCGCACCGATTTCGTCTAAAAACAGGGTTCCCCCGGTGGCTTCCTCAAAATAGCCTTTACGTCCGCCTTTCTTGGCTCCGGTAAAAGCGCCGTCACCATAGCCGAATAACTCGCTTTCCAGCAGCGTGTCGGTCAGTGAAGCGCAGTTAACCCTGATGAAGGGTTTATCTGCTCTTTCGCCGGCATGATGAATAGCATGGGCGAAGAGTTCTTTCCCGGTCCCGCATTCTCCCAGCAAGAGGACCGAAACAGGAGTTGCTGCAGCCTGTCTGGCTCTTTCAATCGCTTTGCGTAAAAGTCTGCTGTCACCGATTATGTCTTCGAAGGTGTAGCGCGTTTCCAGTTTTCGAACCAGGCGACGGGTTCTTTCAAGCTCTTCCATAACCAATCGCAGTTCAGATATGTCGTGGATTACACCAACACTGCCCCTGATTTTATCCTCGATATATAAAGGTGCGCAGCTGACAATTACTTCGCGCCTGAGCGGACCTACTTTCATCCGGACGCCTTTGATCGCCTTTCCGGTCTTTAATACTTTTAAATGGACGCTCTCTCCTTCGGCAATATCAACCGTAGCCGGCTTTTGCAGGACCTGGTCTCTTGTCATGCCCGTAATCATTGTATAGGCGCGATTGATCATGATGCCGATCCCGTTTTCATCGACTACGGATACAGCATCAGACAATGAGTCGATGATCGCCTGCAGCATTTGCCTGTTTGCTGCCACTCCGGCCAGCAAATCTTCGTTTTTCTGGAAATCTCCATTAACCATTAGCAAAACCTCTTTCTAGTCGTTACTGATGAGCGCTGCGAATTGCTCTTCATCAATAATTTCAAGCCCCAGTTCTTTCGCTTTGGCTAATTTGCTGCCGGGTTCCGATCCCAGGATTAAATAGTCAGTCTTTTGACTGACGGAGCTGCTGATCCGGCCTCCTTTTGCCTCAATCAGGGCGGCAGCTTCATCTCGTGTATAATTCGTTAGCCCGCCGCTGAAAACAAAAACTTTTCCGCTCAGTCTACCTGCTGAAAACTGTTGCTGAACCGGTTCAGATAAATTTACGCCTGCTCTCTTGATTTTTTCAATTAACTGCGCTGTTTCGCCACGCTTAAAGTAATAAACTACCGCTTCCGCTATTTTCGGACCTATTTCTTCAATCTGCATTAATTCATCAGGTCCGGCCAGACGTACTTGATCGAGAGTAATAAATGTTTCCGCCAACAATCGCGCCGCTTTTTCACCAACATGCCTGATTCCGAGGCCAAAGAGAAACCTTCTCAGTGGGTTGTTTTTACTTTTTTCAATTGCCCTGAGCAGGTTAAAAGCTGTTTTTTCCTGGACCCGTGGCAGATTTGTCAGATCCTCGAATCGCAGGTAATATAAATCACCAATATCTTTTACCAGGCCACTCTGGAATAACAACTCGGCTCCGGACGGCCCTAAACCTTCGATATCCATCGCCCTGCGGGAAGCAAAGTGCACGATTTTTTCGACCAGCTGAGCCGGACAAGCCGGGTTAAGACAGCGTCTTGCCGCCTCCTCGAGCAGTCGGACCGTTTCTGCGCCACAGGAAGGGCAGTAAAGCGGCACTGAAAAAGCTTTTTCGCTGCCGGTACGCTTCTCTTTTTCGACCTTAACCACTTCGGGTATAATTTCTCCCGCTTTGCGGACCACCACAGTATCACCAATCATGATCTCTTTTTCTGCGATTAGATCTTCGTTGTGCAGGCTTGCTCTTTGCACGGTTGTTCCGCTTAAAAAAACAGGCTCCAACAAAGCAACCGGAGTAATGGCGCCTGTCCGGCCCACATTGACCTGGATATCGATAACTTTAGTCATCTTCTCTTCTGGTGGAAATTTGTAGGCTATCGCCCAGCGGGGGCTGCGCGCCGTGTGTCCCAGTTTTTTCTGCAGATCTAAACTGTTTACCTTAATAACCACACCGTCGATTTCATAAGGCAGCTCATCTCTCTTATTTTGCATCAGGGTGCAAAATTCCCAAACTTCTTCGAGGCCGGAGCAAATTTTACTTAATCCGCTTACCGGAAGCTGCAGCGTCTCCAAGTGCTTTAAGACTGCAGACTGAGTGTCAAAGTTGAGGTTGTTTTCCCCGATGCCATAAATGAAAAGTTTTAGCGGCCTCATTGCCGTCAAACGGGGATCAAGCTGACGCAGGGAACCGGCTGCCGCATTTCGCGGGTTTGCAAAAAGCGGTAACGCATCAAGCTCCCTCCGCCGGTTTAATGCTTCAAAATCAGCACGGGAGATATATACTTCGCCCCTAATTTCTAAAGTTAACGGTTCGGGCAGTTTTAACGGCACCTGCTTAATAGTCCGCAGGTTAAGCGTAACATCTTCGCCAACAAAGCCGTCACCCCTGGTTGAACCGCTCTTCAGCAAACCGTTTTCATAATTAAGCGATACGGCAAGCCCGTCTATTTTCAACTCACAAAAGTAATCAAACTTCTCTTCTTCAACCAGTTTGCAAACTCTATTATGAAAAGCGGTTATTTCATCCTGATTAAAAGCGTTGTCCAGTCCAAGCATTGGAGTTTTGTGTTCTACAGTGGCAAATGCAGCAAGCGGTTTAGAGCCCACTCTTCTGGTTGGAGATTCAGGATCCTGAAGTTCCGGATACCGATCTTCAAGCTCTTCGAGCTCTCGCAGCAGCAAATCGAATGACTGGTCGTCTATTTCGGGAGAATCGAGCACATGATAACGGTGATTATGGAAATCAATCAAGTTGCGCAACTCTTTTATCCGCTCTCCGGCTGCAGTAAGATCTTTTTTTACCATAACCGTTTAACCGTCCCTTTAAATATTAATTTCACACTAACTAACTATTCGGTTAAAATCCGGCGTTTCCTTTTCTACTGTGCAGATTTTTGCACGATCCTAAAATCAGGTTAATTAAGCAATATCAGAAGGAAAATGAGATTATAACAAGCATAATTTCCCTTGACATCGCTGCAGATTGGTCTATAATCTAGTTAATAACATAACGACCGGTCGGTTTTTGGAGAATTAATGAACAATATTGAACGCAGTGCAAAAACTAAGAGCGCCATAATGGAATCGGCAACTATGCTATTTGCCAGAGATGGTTATGAATCGGCCGGTGTAGCCGAAATATGCTCTCTGGCCGGAGTTAGCAAGGGCGCTTTTTATTATCACTTTGAAAGCAAGGAAGCAGTCTTTCTTGAACTGATCGATACCTGGCTTAATGCTCTGGAAACCAATTTTTCCACCGTAACCTCTCAGGCAAAAAGCGTCCCTGATGGTCTTTTGGAGATGGCTGGAATGATGCAGCCCCTGTTTGAGAATAATCGCTATTTTATGGGGCTTTTTTTAGAACTTTGGACTCATGCCAACCGGAATGAAAAGATCCGGCGGTCAACCATTGCTCCCTATCGCCGGTTTCAAGAAGCTTTTGCCAATTTAATAAGCCAGGGAATTGCAGAAGGCACTCTCGAAGAGATCGATCCTGAAACAGCCAGTCAACTCCTGCTATCTCTTTCAAGCGGTCTTTTTCTTCAGGCTGCTCTTGAACCAGAAACGGACGATTGGGGCTATAAACTGCAGGAAAGCATTAAAATGCTTCTAAACGGCATTAAACGGAGGTCTTGATATGATATTGGTTACCGGCGCTTCCGGTCATCTGGGCAATGTATTGGTGCGTGAACTGATAGCGGAAGGAGAAAAAGTCAGAGCCCTGGTCTACCCTGGAGAAGCTCTGCAATCGCTCCATGGTATGCTGATTGAAGTGATCGTCGGCGATGTTCTTGATCGCAAGCTTCTTCAGAAAGCAATGATCGGAATTGATACCGTTTTTCATCTGGCCGGAGTGATCGCTATCAGGCCGGGCATGGAAGAAATGATGACCAGGGTTAATGTCGAAGGAACCCGCAACGTAGCAGAAACAGCTTTGGAATATGGTGTTCGCCGGTTCATTCATGTCAGTTCGGTTCATGCTTTTCGACGGGAGCCGCATGGTGTAATCATCGATGAAAAAACTCCTCTTGCCCTGGACAGCCCTCTTGGTTCCTATGATCGAACCAAGGCTGAAGGAACCAGAATTGTCCTCGATCTGGCAGATAGGGGTTTAAATGCAGTTATTGCCTGTCCGAGCGGTATTATCGGCTTGCATGACTACACCGGATCGGAAATGGGAAAAGCCCTGCTTTCATTTGCGGACAGCAAGCCAGACCTGCTGGTAGATGGCTCTTATGACTTTGTTGATGTACGCGATGTTGCAAGAGGATTAATCCTGGCCAGGGATAATGGTGTTAGCGGAGAAATATATATTCTCTCGGGAGCTCAGGCTTCAGTTGAAAACCTGTGTCAGATGGCCCAGGAAGCCACCGGTACCAGAAGTCCAAAAATAAAAATCCCGATCCGCTTCGCAATTTTTGTGCTCGGTTTATTCCAGGGCTTGATCCGGTGGTTTAGAATTAAATCACGTTATACCGTCTATTCCCTTCAGACCCTGCTGGAGAATTCAGCATTCAGTTCTTTAAAAGCGAGGCGTGATCTCGGTTATCAGGCCAGGCCGCTTTCTGAAGCAGTATCCGACTTCATTAAATGGGCACCTGCAAAGCGAAGCGGGAAAAAGCTGCCGAATAAATCCAGAAAACGGAAAAGTGTGGCCTGATTGTTCTCTTTCCTATCCGAATTTGCTGCTAATGTAATTGCCGATTTTATCGAGCGAATCTCCGGGAGTAAAAACCTGGTCGGCATAGCCTTTTTTGATCAAATCTGCTGCATCCTCTTCAGGTATGATTCCGCCGACGACCAGTAAAACATCGCCCAGGCCTTCCTTTCTAAGCAGATCCTTGATCCGGGGAACAAGAGACATATGCGCTCCTGAAAGAATGCTTAAGCCAACCACTTCGACATCTTCCTGCAAAGCTGTTTCTGCTATTTGCTCCGGAGTCTGGTGCAGGCCGGTATAGATTACTTCCATGCCGGCATCACGCAATGCTCTCGCAACCACTCTTGCCCCGCGATCATGACCATCGAGGCCCGGCTTAGCTACCAGGACCCTGATCTTTTTAGGGTTCATTTAACCACCACTTCCTGTTCAGCAAATTTCTTTTGCCCACTGAATCCGTTAGTCGGATCTTCTAAAACAGAGGCTTTTCTTTGTATTCCCCAAACACAGCTTTCAGAGCTGAAACTATCTCTCCTTCTGTTGCGTAGCACCTGACCGCATCAAGAATTTTTGGAATCAGGTTGTCATTTCCGGCAGCTGTTTTCTTCAGCTCTTCAATCGCATGGCTAACCGCCAGGTTGTCGCGTTTGCTCCGCAGCCTAGCGAGGCGTTCGATCTGCTTTAGTTCGACCTCAGGGTTAATTTTTAACAGCTCGATTTGCGGTTTTACTTCGCTGTTAAAGCGATTTACACCAACTACAATCCGCTCCTGCCGATCGACTGCCTGTTGATAGGTGTAAGCCGCATCGGCAATCTCCTGTTGAAAAAACCCGCAGTCAATCGCCCTTAATACTCCGCCCAGCTGATCTATTTGCTCAAAATATTTTTCAGCTTCCTGCTCCATCTGGTTGGTCAGCGCTTCAACATAGTAAGATCCGGCCAGCGGATCTATAGTGTTAGCCACTCCACTTTCGTGAGCAATAATCTGTTGTGTCCGGAGGGCTATGGTAACTGCTTTTTCTGTGGGCAGGGCCAGAACTTCATCCATTGAATTGGTGTGCAGCGACTGGGTGCCGCCCAATACAGCTGAAAGTGCTTCCAGGGTTGTCCTGACTATGTTGTTTTCCGGCTCCTGAGCCGTCAGGCTGCATCCTGCTGTCTGGGTGTGAAACCTCAGCTTTAACGAAAGTGGATTTTTTGCCCCATATCGTTCTTTAAGGTGCCGGGCCCAGATTCGTCTTGCTGCCCTGTATTTGCAGATCTCTTCGAAAAAATCAAGGTGCGCATTGAAAAAGAAAGAAAGTCGGGGAGCAAATATATCCACATCCAGTCCCGCCGCCAAACCAGCCTCAACATAGGCAAAACCGTCTGCCAGGGTAAAAGCCAGCTCCTGAACTGCCGTGGATCCGGCTTCCCTGATATGATAACCGCTGATACTGATTGTATTCCATTTTGGAACATGATCAGCAGCAAATGCAAAAATATCGGTGATTAGCCTGATTGAAGGCTCCGGGGGAAAGATCCAGGATTTCTGCGCAATATATTCTTTTAAAATATCATTTTGGATAGTCCCGCCAACCTGATCTAATCCGATTCCCTGTTTTTCGGCATTAGCCAGGTACATACACCACAGTATTGAAGCAGGACCATTGATGGTCATCGAAGTGGTGACCTGATCCAACGGTATCTGATCAAAAAGAATTTCCATGTCCGCCAGGGAATCGATAGCTACACCGCAGCGTCCCACCTCACCAATTGATCGCTCATGGTCGGAGTCGTAGCCCATAATTGTAGGCAGATCAAAGGCAACTGAAAGACCGGTTTGACCCTGATCCAGAAGAAAACGATAGCGGCGGTTGGAATCGTAAGCATCGCCAAAACCGGAGAATTGCCGCATTGTCCAGAACCGGCCGCGATACATATTATCCTGTACTCCCCTGGTATAGGGATAAGCCCCGGGCAATCCCAGGTCATTACCATAATCAAACCCTTCCAGATCAAGTGGGGTGTAGATTGGATTGACCGGCACCCCGGAAATTGTGCTGAATAAACCTTCCCGCATTTTCAGTTGTTCGTTTTTCCCTTCCCACTCGGCCAGTTGATGCTTTAGCACCTGGAGTTTATCGTCCCGTTTCATCAAATCACCCTTTTCAATCAATGCTCAAAAAATTTGATCGTATCCAGCAAGCCACAGGCAGCGCTGTATGGATCCTTTTTACGGCTGACTATTTCTTCTACCAGATCTTCCAAGCTTATTTTTTCTTTGACCTGGTCCCAGATCTGCTGTTTTACCAGGTATTCGACCTGCTCAGTCAGTTCTCGCCTAACCCTTTCCCGGCGAACCTCCACAAGATGCCCGCTTTCAAACTGGTAACTACGGTGTTCTTTCAGGGCAGACCAAAGCGATTTAATGCCATCTCCTGAAATCGAAACTGTCGGCAGTACCGGAGGTCTCCAGGAACCGGTTTTTTTCATATCAAGCATCATGTTAATCTCGGTGACCGTTCTCTCCATGCCCGGTAAATCGGCTTTATTAACGACAAAAAGATCGGCAATTTCCATAATACCTGCTTTCAGAGTCTGGACGCTGTCACCGCCGGCCGGGGTAAGAACAACCACGGTTGTGTCGGCAGTTTTGACGATATCAACTTCAGACTGCCCCACTCCGACAGTTTCTACGAGGATTAAATCTTTTCCGAAAGCATCCAGCACCTGAATTGCTTCCCTGGTTGCTCTTGAAAGTCCGCCCAAGCTGCCCCTGGTTCCCATACTCCTGATAAATACATCCTGATCGAGGGCATGGTCCTGCATCCTGATCCGGTCTCCAAGAATTGCTCCTCCGCTAAAAGGACTGGTCGGATCAACAGCTATGATTCCAGCGCTTAGCCCTTCTGCCCTGATTTGCTGCAGCAGACGGTCAACCAGAGAGCTTTTACCCGAACCTGGCGCCCCGGTTACACCAATAATATAGGCTTTTCCGGTATGAGGATAAATCTGCCTTAATAATTCTGTTTTTTGACAATCGTCGTTTTCAATCAGGGTAATCAGGCGAGCCGCAGCCCGCCTGTTTCCATTAAGCAGCTCTTTAATCAACTGCTGCATTCATTCACCCCTCTGTCGATCATACCGCTCAGACCCGAAATTTAGTACTCGATACCTGGGCAGCACTCAGCTCCCTGGCTGTAATGATGTTTGATCGCTAATATTTCGCTGACCATGTCCGCTCTTTTAACCAGTTCGGCAGAAGCTCCCCGGCCGGTTAAGATCACCGAAACTTCAGCCGGTTTCTTTCCAAGGAGATCCAGCAGTTCTTCTTCACCGATCAGGCCATAGTCAACTGCCACAATAATTTCGTCAAGGACAACAAGATCGTAGTTACCGCTTGTCACCGCTTCCCCGGCCTTGCTAAAGCCGTCTTTGGCCAGTTCAATGTCGATGGCTTCCGGTTTTTCCCGATTAACAAAGTCATCGCGTCCGGCACGGACAATGGTCAGGTTCGGCAGCTGGGCTGTGGCTAAAAATTCGCCATAATCGCGGCCTTTCATAAAATGGATCATATAGACCCGATAACCGTGTCCCAGAGCCCTGACTGCCTGGCCGACTGCCGCCGTTGTCTTTCCCTTGCCATCACCGGTAAAGACCATAATTAAACCCGGTTTCTTGCTTGCCATGTTACCCACCCCTTTACTGATCAACGCCGTGCGCTCTCCAATCTGTATCTTTCCATAACCGGTCTGTTTCAGGACAGCAGGTGGCGCGAGATTACCAGGCGTTGAACTTCACTTGTTCCCTCATAAAGCTGGGTAATTTTTGCGTCACGCATAAAACGTTCAACCGGGTAATCGCGGGTGTAACCATAACCGCCAAAGATCTGAACCGCATTTGTAGTAACTTCCATCGCCATTTCAGCGGCAAAAAGCTTGGCCATGGCTGAAGCTTTGCCGTACGGCAAACCTGCGCTTTCCAAATAAGCGGCCTGGTAAGTAAGCAATCGTGCTGCTTCAATCTTAGTGCCCATATCAGCAAGCATAAAGGAGATAGCCTGGAAATTGGCAATTGGCTGGCCGAACTGTTCTCTGCTCTTGGCATAATTGATTGCCTCTTCCATCGCACCCTGTGCAATGCCCACAGCCTGTGCCGCTATGCCGTTACGCCCGCCATCAAGAGTGCTCATGGCGATCTTAAAGCCTTCACCTTCGGCTCCGAGAAGGTTTTCTTTTGGAACGCGGCAATTTTCAAAGATCAGTTCTAAAGTGGGAGAGGAACGCAGCCCCATTTTTCGTTCTTTTTTGCCGCAGGAAAAGCCTGGAGTATCTTTTTCTACGATAAATGCGCTGATCCCCTTTGCTTTTTTCTCCTTGTCGGTAACCGCAAAAACGATATATATTTCTGCTTCGCCGCCGTTTGTAATAAATATTTTATTGCCATTCAGCAGGTAGCTGTCTCCTTCCAGTTTCGCCGTGGTACGCTGGTTGGCTGCATCAGTTCCGGCTGTTGCTTCAGTCAAAGCATAGGCTCCAAGTTTTTCACCAAGCGCCATCGGTTCTAAATATTTTTTCTTCTGTTCTTCGCTGCCGTATTTAAAAATCGGCCAGCCGGCCAGTGAAGTGTGCGCAGACAAGGTTGTTCCCGTCGAAGCATCGACTCTTGAGAGTTCTTCGACGGCGATAACATAACTGATAAAATCACAACCGCCACCGCCATATTCTTCCGGCCAGGGAATACCGGTCAGACCTAACTGCCCCATCTTATCAAAGATCTCCCGGGAAAACTGTTCCTTGTCGTCCCTCTCCTCTGCCCCCGGTTTAAGTTCTTTCTCGGCAAAGTCACGGACCATCCTGCGGGTCATTTCCTGCTCTTCAGTCAAAATAAAGTTCATTTAATTACCTCCTTTTACATTATCTACTATTTTAAATTGTTACGTTTCGTTTAATTTATTAGCTCTCTGGCCACTACGATCCGCTGGATTTGATTTGAACCTTCATAGATCTGCGGTGCTTTGGCATCGCAAAAATAGCGGGTTAGCGGATGTTCGGCCCTGTAACTTTCATCACTGCACAGGTCTATACATTTTGTCGCCGCTTCCATCGCCAGGTCAGTGGCAAATAGTTTAGCCATTGATGCCTCTCTTGTACATCGCCCCGCGCTGTTTTTCACGACGGCAGCTCTGTAAACTAAAAGCCTGGCTGCTTCGATCTTCGCGGCCAGGTCGGCAATAATAAATGCAGACGACTGGCTAGTTTTAACGCCTGCACTTTCCTGTTTTTTCAGGTAAGCAACCGTATAATCAAGGGCGGCACCGGCCAAACCCAAACCCTGAGCAGCTATGCCGATTCGGCCACCGTCGAGCAGTGACATGGCAATAGCAAAACCTTCACCTTCTTCACCCAACCTGTTCGACGCAGGGACAAAAAGATCCTCCAGCCTGATTTCAGAGGTTTTTGAGCGGTTGAGGCCCATTTTCCTTTCCGGTGGTCCGGCTGTTAACCCCGGACGTCCTTTCTCAACCAGGAAAGCAGTGATCCCTTTTCGTCCTTTTGTCCGGTCCAGAGTGGCAAAAACCGTAAACAGATCTGCCTCTCCGCCACCGGTGATAAAAAGTTTGCAACCGTTAAGCAGGTAACCCCCCTCAACATGAACTGCTGTTGAACTAAGCGCTGCAGCATCAGAACCGGCACCTTCCTCGGTCAGCGCAAATGCGCCCAGCATTTTTCCGCTTGCAAGGGCAGGCAGGAAGCGTTGTTTTTGTTCTTCCGATCCGTAATATATTATCGGAAATGTGCCGACAGAAGTGTGGACAGACAGAATAACTCCCGTGGACGCGCAAACACGCGATACCTCTTCAATCATGAGGATATAGGTCAGAAAATCTTCACCCTGCCCGCCCCATTTTTGGGAAACGGGTAAACCCATATAGCCTTTTTCGGCGGCTTTTTTCAGGTTTTCATGGGGGAAATTATCACCGCTGTCAAGTTCAAGCCCGGCAAAGCTTTTGAACTCTTTTTGTCTGGCCTGGTGATACTCAGAAAGAATTAATTCCAATTAATCCTGCTCCTTAATCTTTCTATACTTGAACGATAACCGCTTCCCCCTGGGCCGCACCGCTGCAGATTGTCGCTAAGCCATAACCCCCTCCGCGTCTGCGCAGTTCAGCAATAAGGGTCATTAAAATTCTGGCACCGCTTGCCCCGATCGGATGACCGATAGCAACAGCGCCCCCGTTGACATTGACAATCCTGTCATCCCAACCGCCTAGTTTAATGCAGGTCAAAGCGACAGAGGCAAAAGCTTCATTTACTTCGATCAGCTTCAGATCGGACATCGCTAACCCGGCTTTTTTCAGGGCCAGCTCTGCTGCTTCATATGGCACAGTGGCAATATAGCGGGGCTCCAAGGAAACAGCTGCTTGGGCAATTATTTCCGCCAGCGGCTCTACCGCCAGCTCCTCGGCCTTTTCCCGTGAAGAAAGAACCAAAGCTGCCGCCCCGTCACTGATGGCCGGAGCGTTACCGGCTGTTACCAGGCCTTCTTTTTCGAAAACCGCCGGCAAGGCTGAAAGCTTTTCATAGGTTGTATCTTTCCGGGGCAGTTCGTCGCGGTCAAAAAGAAGTGGATCTCCCTTGCGCTGCGGCACTTGAACGGCAACCAGCTCTTCATTTAGCAGCCCTTTATCCGCCGCTTCACAAGCCAACCGGTGACTGCGCAGGGCAAAATAGTCCATTTGTTCCCTGGTGATCCCCTGTTCTGCCGGCACTGCACTGCCGTGGACTCCCATATGGACCTGGTGAAAAGGACACCATAGTCCATCATGGATCATGCCGTCGACTAGCTTCGCATCACCCATGCGGTAGCCACTGCGTCCTTTTGGCAAAAAATACGGTACTGCACTCATGTTTTCCATTCCGCCGGCTACAATCAGCTGCGCTTCATTGCTCCTGATCAGGACTTCTCCCAAGTTAACCGCTCTAAGCCCCGAGGCGCAAACCTTGTTGATCGTTTCTGAAGGGACTGCCGCCGGCAAACCGGCTTTGATTGAAGCCTGGCGCGAAGGAATCTGGCCTGCCCCGGCCTGAACTACCATGCCGAAGATGACATTATCGACCAGATTAGCAGGAACTGAAGATCTGCTGATGGCTTCCTTAATGACCAGGGCGCCAAGCTCTACAGCCGGTATGTCGCTTAGTGAACCCATGAAACGGCCAAAGGGTGTCCGTGCGTACCCTAATATCACTGTTCTGCTCATCCGCTGAAACCCCCTTGCTTCAATTCATCTGCAGACATTTCCCTTTACTGCCGGCGGAGCGCCCGGTAGGCAATGTCACGACGGTAATAAGCACCGTCAAATTTTATCTGCCCTAGCGCTCTGTAGGCTTTACTGACTGCATCAGCCAACTCCTCATCCCAGGCGGTGACTCCTAACACCCTGCCGCCTGCCGTAACCAGCTTTCCATTCCTAAACGCAGTGCCGGCTTGAAATATTGCCACTTTCCCTTCACCCAGTTCTTCAGCTTCACTTAATCCTTCGATCGGAAAACCGCTTTCATAATGGCCGGGGTAGCCGGCAGAAGCCATAACAACACATACTGCCGGATCTTTCAGCCACTCTGCCTGTTTTCCCTGAAAACTTCCTTCTGCCGCGCCCATCAACAGCGGCAGCAGATCGGATTTAAGGCGTGGTAAAATAGCCTGCGTTTCAGGATCGCCGAAGCGGACGTTAAATTCAAGAACATTGAACTGGTCGGCCGATACCATTAACCCGGCGTAAATTACACCGCGAAAATCAATGCCTTCATGCTGGAAACCTTTCAGTAGAGGCTTAAAAACTTTCTCCAGTGTTTTTAAGGCCAACTCTTCATCATAGACCGGAGCGGGAGAATAGGCGCCCATACCTCCGGTATTCGGACCGCTGTCCTGCTCGCCAATCGCTTTATGATCCTGTGCTGAAGGCAGCATGATAAGCTCTTGACCATCGCAAAGCGCCAGTACCGATACTTCTTCACCGCTCAGACATTGCTCGATGATTACTCTTTTACCTGCTTCTCCAAAGGCTTTTTCGATCAAAATGTCATACAGCGCCTGCTCGGCTTCAGCAGGACCGGAAGCAACTATTACCCCTTTCCCGGCTGCCAGGCCGTCGGCCTTGATCACTACCGGACCACCGTAGAAGAGAGAAAGATGGTAACGGGCTTCGTCAAAATCATCAAATACTGCGAATTCCGCTGTGGGAATGCCCCATTTTTTCATTTTTCGCTTTGCCCAGACCTTGCTGCCCTCAAGCCTTGCTCCGTCTCTGCCGGGCCCAAAAACCTTAATCCCCTGATTCCTTAAACAATCGGCAAGGCCAAGAACAAGCGGTATCTCAGGACCAACCACAACCAAATCGATTTTATTTTTCACTGCCCAGTTGGTCAAACCTTCGAGATCATCTGCTTTTAAATCAACAATTTCAGCATTCTTTGCTATACCGGGGCTTCCCGGAGCACTGAATAACTCACTGATCAACGGACTTTGTGCCAGTTTCCAGGTTAGCGCGTGCTCCCGGCCGCCACTGCCCACGATTAAGACACGCATCTTCAGATCATCCTTCCTGTCCTCAGCAGCCGATAAATATTTTTATAGCTTTAACTAGTGCTTGAAATAACGTCTCCCGGTAAAAACCATGGCTATCCCGTAGCGGTTGCAAAGGTCGATTGACTCTTCATCTTTCATTGAACCACCAGGCTGGACAATGGCAGTGATGCCATACTTTGCCGCTTCTTCAACCACATCCGCAAAAGGGAAGAAAGCATCGGATCCCATGGCTGCTCCCTCTGCTTTTAATCCGGCCTGTTCCAATGCTATCCTGGCTGCTCCCACGCGGTTCATCTGTCCGGCGCCAATCCCAATCGTTTGCTCGCCAGCAGCAATTACGATCGCATTTGAGCGAACATGCTTGACAACCTTTTGGGCAAATTCGAGTCCCAGCCATTCTTCTTCAGTCGGTTTTCTCCGGCTGACAACCCTTCCCTGCCTGACATCAACCGGATCACGATCTTCGGTCTGGATCAAGACTGATCCGGCAGCAATCTTCAGATCAAAAGGATTTTCATTTGGGCCAGACCTGGGGATCTGCAGGATGCGTAAATCTTTTTTCTGACTGAGAATGGCTAACGCCTCATCTGTAAACTGCGGCGCGGCAATGACCTCCAGGAAAGTATCCAGCATCATTTCCGCTGCCTTGCCATTAATAATGGTATTTGAGGCGATCACTCCGCCAAATATTGACAGCGGATCTGCAGCATGGGCTAATTTGTAAGCTTCCTCAATCGTCGCTGCTGATCCCACTCCACATGGGTTTGCATGCTTGACAGCAACGATTGTCGGTTTTTCAAATTCGCCGGCCAGGACCCAGGCGGCTCCGATATCGTTTAGGTTATTAAAGGATAAATCTTTTCCCTTTAACTGAACCATTGCGGCCAGTCCCGCCCGAGAGTCGGAAAAGTTATAAAAAGCAGCTTTTTGCTGAGGGTTTTCACCGTAACGCAAGTCTTGTATTTTATTTAAACCGATGCTTAGCTGACGGGGGAAATTTTCTGTATCCGTTCCCGGCTGCCGGTTAAAATAGGCGGCAATAGTAGCATCGTAATTCGCAGTATGGGCAAAAGCTTCCGCCGCTAAGCTTATTCTGGTTTCAGCGCTGATCGTTCCTTTCTCTTTCAGCTCGGTGGTAACAGCCTGGTAGCGGTCCGGGTTCACTACTACGGCAACATATTTATGGTTTTTGGCAGCAGCCCTGATCATCGTTGGTCCGCCAATATCAATTTTTTCCAGCGCTTCATCATGACTGAAACCGGTCCGGCTGATAGTCTGGGCAAAAGGATAAAGATTGACCACAATCAGCTCAAGCGGATCAATGCCATGTTGAGTCAGCTCCTTCTGCTGCTCATCGATATCAGTTTGAGCCAATATCGCACCGTGAATTTTGGGGTGCAGGGTCTTGACCCTGCCGTTTAAAATTTCAGGAAAACCGGTAATCTCAGATACTTTCTTCACCGCTAAACCGGCTTCTTTCAAGGTCTTTGCGGTTCCGCCTGTCGATATAATTTCAAAACCGAGTTCGGTCAGATCCCGACTTAACTCGATTAGGCCTCTCTTATCGGAAACACTGATCAGGGCCCTTCTTCTTTTAGTCGACAATATAGCACCTTCTTCCTTCTACCTTGAGCAATCCGCGGCAGAATAAATCGATTGCCGTAGGATAAGTACGGTGTTCGGCGGCATGAATTCTTTGTTCCAGAGTAGTGAGGGTCTCCTGTTGGATAACCGGCACCGTTTCCTGCAGGATTACCGGACCGCTGTCCAACCCTTCATCAACAAAATGAACGGTACAGCCTGTAACCTTAACACCATAATTGAACGCCTGAGCAATCCCGTCGGTGCCCGGAAAGGCCGGCAATAACGAAGGGTGGATATTCATAATTCTCAAGGGAAAAGCTTTGACAAAAAAAGGGCTGAGCAGGCGCATAAAGCCGGCCAGGACAACAAGGTCAGCGTGATATTCATTTAATAACGACACCAACGCCCGATCATATTTTTCACGATCCGGATAAACAGCAGGGTTTAAGTAACGTGCGTCAATATGGTGCTTTTCTGCCCGTTTAAGGGCATAAGCATCTGCGCAGTCGCTGACCACCATAACCACTTTTCCGGCTAACTCTTTTCGCTCCGCGGCATCAATAATCGCCTGCAGGTTTGTACCCTGCCCGGAAGCAAGAACGGCGATGCGTTTCATCTGCTGGGTCTCCCGGATAATCATATTGATTTATTTTATATTTCTACCTTTGATAACTTAATCCTTTTCTCTCCCGGGTTCTAGCCCTTGTCTTAATGGTCATTTCTGAAGCATTCTTTATTTGATAATAACTTTCTGTTCACCAACAGTTACTTGACCGATACGGTCTGCTTTTAAATCTGAATCGGCCAGGGTAACTATTACCTGTTCAACGTCTTCTTCCCGCACAACCAGAACAAAACCGATCCCCATGTTAAAAACCCTGTACATCTCGTCAGCTTTGATCGCTCCCAGTTCAGAAATTAATTTAAATACCGGCGGAACAATCCAGGCGGTGCTGCTGAGCTCCGCGGTAAGCCCTGCCGGCAAAATGCGTGGCAGGTTACCGGTTAGACCGCCACCCGTGATATGAGCCATCCCGAGTATTTTTACCTTTTGCATCAGTTTAAGGACCGGTTTGACATAGATGGCCGTCGGTCTCAGCAACTCCTCCGCTAAAGTCATGCCGAAAGCCGGTTGAAAATCAGTCAGCTTCAGGTTTGCTTCATCCAGCAGAACTTTCCGGGCCAGGGAATAACCGTTAGAGTGCAATCCATTTGAGATTAGCCCGATGATTGCATCACCACTGCTGATCGCAGAACCGTCGACTACTTTTTCCCGATCGACGATCCCTACGGCAAAACCGGCCAAATCATACTCACCGGATGGATAAAAACCGGGCATTTCGGCCGTTTCGCCGCCCAGCAGGGCACAGCCGGCCTGGCGGCAGCCCTCGGCAATGCCAAAAACAATTTTTTCAACCCGGACCGGATCAAGCTTGCCCACTGCCAGATAGTCTAAAAAAAAGAGCGGTTCAGCTCCCTGGACTAAAATATCATTGACACACATCGCCACGCAGTCTATGCCAATCGTTTCATGGTTGTCGACAGCGAAAACCACTTTCAGTTTCGTCCCCACTCCGTCACAACCGGCAACCAGAACCGGTTCACTCAGCCCCTGCAGTTTTGGCGCAAAAAGCCCGCCAAAACCACCAATTTCCTGCAAAACCTCAGGGCGTAAAGTTGAGCGGGCAATTTTTTTGATTCGCTCAACCGCAGCGTCACCGGCCTCAATATTGACACCGGCTTTTTTATAATCCATATCGGCGGTCTTCCCCTCTAAAAAATTAAGCCCGGCATTTCGCCGGGCTTTTTGTTCCTTAGAAGAACAGTGGAGCGAAGACGAGCGCTACGATACTCATCAGCTTGATTAGGATATTCAGTGATGGACCGGCCGTATCCTTAAAAGGATCGCCAACCGTATCGCCTACTACAGCAGCTTTATGTGGATCACTGCCCTTGCCGCCAAGATTTCCTGCTTCAATAAACTTCTTGGCGTTATCCCAGGCTCCACCGGCATTGGCCATATTAATCGCCTGGAGGACACCGGTCACCAGCGCCCCGGCTAGAAGACCGCCAAGAGCTTCTTTGCCCAGAAATGGAACAAGACCGACAACCAGGGGAACAACGACTGCCATCAGTCCCGGTATGACCATCTCTTTTAACGCAGCCCTCGTGCTGATATCAACACAGCGGGCATATTCGGGACGTGCTTTGCCTTCCATCAGGCCTTCAATTTCCTTAAACTGCCTGCGGATCTCTTCGATCAATGAAAATGCGGCGTTACCGACCGCTTCCATCGTTCTCGCTGTAAAAAAGTAGGTCAGCATACCTCCGATCAGCAGCCCGGAAATAACCCTGGCGTTGGTTATATCAATCACACTCAGCTCGGCAACCTGGGCATAGGCTGTAAACAGAGCCAGGGCTGTCAGCGCTGCCGATCCGATAGCAAAGCCTTTACCGATTGCCGCCGTAGTGTTACCAAGAGAGTCAAGTTGGTCGGTGATTTTTCGCACTTCCGGTTCCAGCTCGGCCATTTCGGCAATACCGCCGGCATTATCGGCCACCGGCCCGTAAGCATCAACTGCTACGGTCATACCCACAGTAGCCAGCATCCCGACGGCGGATATGGCAATACCGTAGATGCCGGCAAAATAATAGGAAACAAGGATAGCCGCAACAATAGTCAGGGTCGGGTACACGGTGCTTTTCATCCCCACAGCCAAACCGCTGATGATATTGGTGGCCGGACCGGTTTGTGATGCTTTGGCTATATCCTGAACCGGTTTATAGTGATCCGAAGTGTAGTATTCCGTAACCCTTCCGATAATAACCCCGGCCAGCAGACCTGCAACTACGGCATAAAAAGGACCCATGTTCGGGAAGACTCCCTGGGCGACAAAAGATCGGACAATGAAAAAGGATACAACCAGCACTACCAGGGCGCTGATCCAGATGCCCCTTTCCAGCACTGCCCCAAGCCGCACTCCTTCCTTCGCCCGGACAAAGAAATAAGCAAAAACAGAGGCCAGAATACCGATCGAGGCAACAATCAGGGGCAGCAGCGTGCCACCGATACCGTACAGAACCACCCCAAGAGTCATGGTGGCAATCATCGAACCGACATATGATTCAAATAAATCAGCTCCCATACCGGCAACATCGCCCACATTATCGCCTACATTGTCAGCGATAACACCGGCGTTGCGCGGATCATCTTCCGGGATACCGGCTTCAATTTTTCCAACCAGGTCAGCTCCGACATCGGCGGCTTTGGTGTAGATGCCGCCGCCTACACGGGCGAACAGGGCAATTGAGCTGGCTCCTAAAGCATAACCGTTGATAACGGCCGGATCCCGGATTATCAGGTATAAAACCCCGAGGCCCAGGAGTCCCAGTCCGGCAACCATCATCCCCATGATTGTCCCGCTGGAAAAGGCTATCGTCAGCGCCGGATTAATGCCCGAGCGGGCCGCATGAGCTGTTCTGACATTAGCACTCGTTGCCACGGTCATTCCGATGTAGCCGGCCGTTGCAGAAAGAACCGCACCGATTACGAAGCTGACCGCTGTCAGCAGATTGATAGCGACCCCGAGAACCACGGTCAGAACCACAACGAAAACAGCCAGGTAGGTATATTCACGTTTCATAAACGCCATGGCTCCCTCGTGAATAGCGGCCGCTATTTCCTGCATCCTTTCATTACCGGCTTCTGCTTTGCCCATTTTAAACCAAAGAATAAGTGCAAAAACAAGGGCAACCAGGGCACAGGCCGGCGCAACATACAACAAAGCATTCATCTAAATCAACCTCCGTATTTATGAATTTACAGCATCTACTTTATCGAAAAGCTTCTTCTAAGGCAATACAGGGTATTCACCGCTGAAGCAACCGCTGCAAAGCATTTTGCCCGGCAGTCCTACGGCGCCGTAGATTTCCTCAAGACTCAGATAGCCTATTGAGTCGGCGCCGACCAGGGCCGGAATTTCCTGTGGGGTTCGTTTGTAGGCGATCAGGTCTTCAGCATCAGGAATGTCGATCCCGTAATAGCAGGAACCGGTTACCGGGGGAGAACTAATTCGCAGATGGACTTCAAGCGCTCCGGCTCTTTTCATGATGTTAATCAGCTTAAGGCTGGTAGTGCCCCGCACTATGGAATCATCCACCAATACCACTCTTTTACCTTCCACTATTTTCTGAACCGCGTTAAGCTTCAAGTCAACCCCTTCTTCCCTCATCTTCTGAGTTGGCTTGATAAAAGTGCGCCCGATATAACGGTTCTTAACCAGGGCCATTTCATAGGGCAGTCCTGCCTGCTCGGCAAAACCTGAAGCGGCAGCGATGCTCGAATCGGGAACTCCGGAGACGATATCAGCCTTGACCGGGTGCATGCGGGCCAGCCTTCTCCCCAGTTCCCGCCTCACCAGGTGAACATTCTTGCCCTCCAGGTTGCTATCCGGCCTGGCAAAATAGATATATTCAAAAACACATAAATTTGAGCATCCCGCATCAATTACCTGATGACTTTTTAAGCCATGCTGATCTAAGATGACCATTTCTCCGGGATTGAGATCCCTGATAAACGAAGCCTTGATTGTATCAAAAGCACAGGTCTCGGAAGCCAGAAAGTATCCGCCTTGATCGAGCCGCGCCAGCGAAAGCGGTCTGAACCCATTGCCGTCACGAAGTCCGACAACTTTTCGCCCGTCGGTGATAATAAAGGCGAACGCGCCTTTTAAACGTGGAACTACTTCCACCAGGGCATCTTCCAGGTTTTCGCTACCCTGTCGCGCCACCATGTGCGCCAACAGTTCAGAATCAGTATCCGTCTGGAATATCGCTCCCTGTTCTTCGAGCTCCGCCCGCAGTTCGAGAGCGTTAAGCAGGTGGCCATTGTGAGCGACGGCTAATTCCCCGTAACGGTACCTTAATTTTAGGGGTTGGGTATTTTCCGGGCTTCTGCCTTCCTGCCCATAAGAATAGCGGACATGGCCGACAGCCATTTTGCAGACAATACCTTTCAAATCGGCGCTGTCAGGGAAAACTTCGGAAACAAGACCCATTCCCCTTTTAAGCCATAATTTTCGTCCTTCGCCCGGTCCGGCAGCTATGCCGGCGCTCTCCTGGCCCCGGTGCTGCAGGGCATAGAGTGCAAAGCAGGTCAGGTAAGCCAACGGCTGACTTTCAGCGAAACCTCCGCATACTCCGCAGGAATCGTGCAGCTTCCCGTTTCTCCGGGAAGCTACTCCATAATCCATTTGAAAACCTCCCTGTAGGCTTTATCCAACTCTGCTAATTTCAACTTAATCATTATATCACCGTCAAAGCTGATCATCAAAACTTCTCCCTGCACTTTGCCAAGTTCACGCATCGGGATTTTTGCTTTGGCGGCCTGCCGCCTGACCTTATCAATTTGATCCTGGGCAACCGAAACCAAAACCCTTGAAGGTCCTTCCCCAAAAAGCTCCAGCTCAGGGCCGGACGACCGGTTAAGGGTGACAGAAGCGCCAATATTACCGAGCATACAGCTTTCCGCCAACCCCACCGCCAAACCGCCATCGGACAGATCGTGTGCCGACCTCACTAAACCGTTGATAATCAAATAGCGCACTAAATCCTGCAGCCGTTTTTCCAGCATTAAATCTATGCCGGCCAGCTTGCCGGCTGTTTTGTGGTGAATAGTTTTTAAAAACTGGCTTCCACCCAGAGACACTTCTTCAGGACCCAAGAGGATAATTAAATCTCCCTCAGCCCTGAAGGCAGCCTGCCCCTGCTTTTCCCCTTTTTCTAAAAGTCCGACCGCGCCGACAACCGGGGTGGGGTAGATAGCTTCCCCCTCAACTTCGTTATAAAAGCTGACATTACCGCCGACAACCGGCACATCCAGGATTCTGCAGGCTTCGGCCATCCCGGCTACTGCCTGTGTAAACTGCCAGTAAATTTCCGGTTTTTCAGGATTGCCGAAGTTAAGGCAGTCGGTTATGCCAACCGGTTCAGCGCCGCTGCAGCTAATGTTGCGGGTTGCTTCGGCAACAGCCAGCATTCCGCCCAGGTAGGGATCCAAATAAACCTGGCGTCCGTTACCGTCAACAGCCATCGCCAGAGCTTTGCCGCTTTCGCGATGCCTGATTACCGCAGCATCGCCTCCCGGTCCCTGCAGGGTGCAGGTGCGCACCATGTAATCGTAACGCCGCCATACCCACTCCTTGGAGGCAATATCGGGTGCAGATAACAATTTAATCAGGGTTTCGTTGAAATCGCTGATCGGCGCCAGCTGTGAAAGGTCAAAAGCTTTCAACTCCATACAGTAATCAGGTTCTAAGGCTAAAGGGGTATAAGCCGGAGCGCCGCCGGAGACACTGCAGGCAGGGACGCGGACCACCTCTTCTCCTTTAAAAAGGGCCACCACCTGGCCGTCATCGGTTACCTTGCCCAGTACGGCCGGTGTCAGTTCCCAGCGTTTAAAAACCTCTTCTACAGCCGGTAGTTTATGCGGTTCAACAACCAGCAGCATTCTTTCCTGCGATTCAGAGGTGAGTATTTCAAAGGGGTGCATCCCTTCTTCCCGCAGGGGGACCCGGTCAAGATCAATTTCAATTCCCGACCCGGCACGGGCTGCTGTCTCAGTCAGGGCACAGGTCAGCCCTGCTCCTCCTAAATCCTGAACCCCGACTGCCAGTTTCTTTTCAATCACTTCCAGGGTTGCTTCTAGTAGCAGTTTTCCCATGAAGGGATCGCCAACCTGAACAGCCGGTCTTCTTTCTTCAGACTCCTCGGACAGCTCTTCCGAAGCAAAAGTAACCCCGTGAATGCCGTCTCTTCCAGTCCTCGCCCCGACCAGCACCAGCAGGTTGCCCGAACCGGCTGCCTTTCCCAAAACAAGCCGATCGAGGGGCATCACTCCGACACACATGGCGTTAACCAGGGGATTTCCCTGGTAACATTCTTCGAAGTAAATCTCCCCGGCCACAGTTGGAATGCCCACGCAGTTACCATATCCACCGATTCCGGCCACTACGCCGTCAAAAAGATAACGGCCGCGGGCATCTTCAAGATTACCGAAGCGTAATGAATTTAAAAAGGCGACAGGTTGAGCGCCCATCGTAAAAATATCGCGCAGGATTCCGCCCACCCCGGTGGCAGCCCCCTGGTAAGGTTCAACTGCCGAGGGATGGTTATGGCTCTCGATTTTAAACACTGCCGCCCAGCCATCACCGATATCAACGACACCGGCATTTTCACCCGGCCCCTGAACCACCCTTTTCCCGCTGGTAGGAAACAGCTTAAGCGAACTGCTCGAGTGTTTATAGCTGCAGTGTTCAGACCACATGACACTATACATGTTCAACTCCACCAGGTTCGGATCACGGCCCATCTGCTCGGTAATCATTTTGTACTCTTGATCGTTAAGACCTAATTGACGCCAGGGTTGATCAGCCATGATTCACCGCCTGACTCTGCTGCAGGTAGCTAATTAACGATTGAAAAACAGCCAGCCCGTCATCGGAACCCAGGATCTTTTCGCCCGCCCTTTCGGGATGAGGCATCATGCCGGCTACATTGCCGTTTATATTACAGATGCCGGCTATGTTATCGATTGAGCCGTTCGGGTTTGCAGCGCTGGTGCAGCTCCCGTTTCGATCAACATAGCGAAAAAGAATCTGTCCGTTCTGCTCCATCTCCCTTAAAATATCAGGGGGAGCATAATAATTGCCATCACCATGCGCAATAGGCACCTGCAACACTGCCCCTTCGGTCAATGCCCCGGTAAATGGTGCAGCGGCATTTTCGACCCTGATCAAAACCTGCTGACAGCGAAACTGCAAATTATCATTCCGGTAAAGAGCTCCGGGCAGTAACCCTGCTTCTGTTAAAACCTGAAAACCGTTGCAGATCCCCAATACAAGCCCGCCTTTATCAGCAAATTCAGCCACAGCCGGCATGATCCTGCTAAACCGGGCAATAGCCCCGGAACGCAGATAATCACCATATGAAAAACCTCCCGGCAGGATCACCGCCTGGCAATCATTGAGGGAGGTTGAATCATGACGAATATATTCCACAGGTTGTTTTAAAATATCGCGGATCAGGTGAAAAGCATCGAGATCGCAGTTGGAACCGGGAAACACGATCACCCCAAATTTCATTGCTTTTCCTCCTGCAGGCTGTAGCTAAAATCCTCGATCACCGGATTGCTCAGCAAGCGGTGAGACATCTCTTCCACCTGGGCTGCTGCCTGCTCCCTGCTCCCGGCATCAAGGATCAACTCCAGGTATTTGCCAACTCTTACCCGGCAAACATTTTCATAGCCAAGCGCTTTCAGGGAGCTCTCTACTGCCGATCCCTGGGGATCCAGTACTGATTTTTTAAGTGTCACTTCAACCTTAGCTTTCCACTGCAGGATTCTCTCCTCCCTCCAGACGTCTCAAAACCTCCCGGTAAGCATCAACCACACCGCCAAGATCGCGGCGGAATCGGTCCTTGTCGAGTTTTTCTCCGCTGCTGCTGTCCCAGAAGCGACAGGTGTCAGGAGATATTTCGTCGCCCAGGATTACCCTGCCCTGGTGCCGGCCAAATTCGAGTTTAAAATCAACAAGAGTAATGCCTTTATCCTCCAGGTAGGGAATCAGTATTTCATTGATCTTAAGGGCAGTCTTTTCTATCTCGGCCATCTCCTGCGCATTGGCCAGGCTCAGGGCGTAAATGTGATAGTGGTTGATCATCGGATCATGTAACGCATCGTCCTTCAGGGAAAACTCAAGCACTGTTTTATTCAGCCTTGTTCCTTCCTCAATCCCAAGGCGTTTTGAAATGCTGCCGGCGGCAATATTGCGGACTATAACCTCTACCGGGATAATCTGCAGCGCCTTCACCAGCATTTCCCGGTCACTGATCGTTTTTACAAAATGTGTTTCGACACCCTTCTCCTCCAGCAAGCCGAAAAAGATGGCCGAAAGCCGGTTATTCAAGATCCCTTTATCAGCAAGGGTATCTTTCTTGTCCCCGTCAAAAGCGGTGGCGTCATCTTTAAACTCAACCAAGAGCAGGTTCGGATCATCTGTTTTATAAATCTTTTTTGCTTTTCCCTCGTACAAAAAATCTCCTTTAAGCATTAAATTACCTCCTGAATAAGAATGCCGATCAATTGCCCATGATACTGTTAAACGGTTAACCCAGTTGTTTATCGTGATTCAAGATTAGCTTAAATTTAGACGGCGATAGATATAATCAACCCTCTGCAGATAAAAAGACGGATCAAAACAAGCTTCCAATTTTTCGCGGCCTAGTTTTTCCAGGATTACTTTGTCGGCAGCCAGTAAATCTTTAAAGGGCCGGCCACTATCCCAGGACAGCATGGCGTGTTTCTGGACAAGATCATAAGCGGCTTCACGCGACAACCCCTCTTCTACCAACGCCAGGAGCACCCGCTGCGAAAATATCAGACCGCCGGTCAAATAAATATTGTGGCTCAGCTGCTTTTCATTCACCTTAAGTTCGCGCACCACCCTGATCGTTTGCTGAAGCATGTGATCCAAGGCAATGCTGCTATCCGGCAGGATTACCCGTTCTACTGAAGAGTGTGTTATATCACGTTCGTGCCACAGGGCAACATTTTCCAGGGCTGTGGACGCATACCCGCGCAACAGGCGGGCCAGACCGCAGATTTTTTCACAGGTAACCGGGTTTCGTTTATGGGGCATTGCCGATGAACCTTTCTGGCCGCTGTAGAAAGGCTCTTCAAATTCTCTCGTTTCGGTGCGTTGCAGGTTACGGACTTCAAGGGCAATTTTCTCCAAGGTAGCCCCGATTAGAGCAAGGGTCGAAATAAAAGCAGCGTGGCGATCACGCTGTAATACCTGTGTGGATACCGGTGCCGGTTCAAGGTCCAACTTGCGGCAGACATATTCTTCGATGAAAGGATCAATGTGGGCAAAATTACCCACGGCGCCGGATATCTTGCCTACTCTTACACCTTCGGCTGCCAGTTCAAATCTTTTCTGGTTACGGCGAATCTCCGCCAGCCACAGCGCAAATTTGAGCCCCAGGCTGGTCGGCTCAGCATGTATACCGTGTGTGCGGCCAACGGTAGGGGTTGACTTGTAACGCAAGGCCTGATCGGCAAGCGTTTTTTCAAGCTCCGCCAGTCCCGTTTTGATTATGTTCGCCGCCTCTGTAAGCAGGATCGATAAAGCAGTATCAACTATGTCGTAAGAAGTAAGGCCGTAATGAAAATAGCGGCTTTCTTCACCCAGCGATTCAGCTACGCAGCGGGTAAAGGCCACCACATCGTGCCTCGTTTCCTGCTCCAGGGCTTCAATGCGGTCTAAATCGAACCGGGCATTTTCAGCGATCAACTTAGCTGCTTCATGCGGGATAACTCCCAACTCAGCCCAGGCTTCGCTGGCCAGGATTTCCACTTCTAAAAATTTCTGATAGCGGTTTTCGAGGCTCCAGATTTTCCCCATCGCCGAGCCTGTGTAGCGCTCAATCATTATTTCTCACCTGTTTCGGAACGCTTGTATTGACCGAGTTTATCACGCAGGGCACAGTCTTTTTCTTCTACCCGGGCGGCCATTTTCTGGCGATAGCTGTTTAGACTGCTGCGCAGCTTTTCATCATTTACTGCCAGGATTTGCACCGCCAGCAGCCCGGCGTTATAGGCTCCGTTTATGGCAACAGTAGCAACAGGGATGCCCTGCGGCATCTGCACAATCGAATACAGGGAATCAACACCCCCAAGGGGTTCTATGGCAATCGGGACCCCGATAACCGGCAACAGGGTCATTGAGGCAATTACACCCGGCAGGTGGGCTGCTCCTCCTGCCCCGGCGATAATAACTTTTAGACCGGCATCAGCTGCGCCTCTGGCGTAGCGGGCTGTCTTTTCCGGGTGCCGGTGGGCGCTGGAGACGACCATCTCCCAGCCAATACCAAACTCATCCAGAGCTTCGGTGCATTTTTGCATAATCGGCAGATCGGAATCGCTGCCCATGATGATACCTACCTTGATTTCCGGCATTATAATTCAGCTCCAGTGCCAAGCTGTGACGTGGCACCGGGCTTAAATGAAGCCGGGTGCCGCGTCCAGCAATTTTATAGGCCGCAAGAGTAATTAAATAAATTACTCAGCGCGATTTATTATTTCTCAATAACGTACCTGAACTCCTTTCATCCAGAAAACTAATCGATGATTACCAGAAGAAATGGATCAGGGATACAACCGCCAACAGGTAGAGTAACCAGTGTACTTCTTTGCCCTTACCGGCAACCAGCTTGACGATCGGAAAAGCAATGAACCCGAAAGCAATTCCGTCGGCAATGCTGAAAGCCAGCGGCATAAAGATGATGGTCAGGAATGCCGGAAAGGCCTCTGTGAAATCCTCAAAGTTGATCTTCGCTACCGCTCCAACCATCAACACCCCAACAATAATCAGCGCAGGCGCAGTGGCTTCAGCCGGAATGAGGCCGGCAAGCGGCGCTAAAAAGAGGGCGAAAAAGAATAACAGACCGGTTACAACTGATGTAAAGCCGGTCCGGCCTCCTTCAGAGATTCCGGCAGTCGATTCGATATAAGTTGTTACGGTGCTGGTTCCTAACAGGGCCCCGCCCATAGTGCCGATTGAATCGGCCAGCATAGCTTTATTAACCTTTGGCAGCCGGCCATCCTTATCCAGAAATCCGGCTCTCGCACCGGTACCCAAAAGAGTACCCATGGTATCGAAAACATCAACAAAAACGAACGAAAATATTACAAAAAACGGAATTGCCAAGGCCGCCCGCAGGTCAAGCTGGAGGAAGACCGGGGCCAGGCTGGCCGGCATACCGAAAATATTACCCAGACCGGTGGGAAGGGGCTGGAAACCCATTATAAAGCTAACAATAGTGGTCAGCAGAATACCAATCAAAATAGCCCCTTTAATCTTGCGGGCCATTAAGATGGCAATAATTAGGGTGCCGATTAAAGCAAGCAGCGGACCCGGTGCAGTTAAATCACCAAGAGTGACCTGAGTAGCTTCATAGCCAACAATGATCCCGGCATTCTGCAGGCCGATGAAGGCAATAAAAAGGCCGATCCCGGCGGCAACTGCGCTCTTCAGGCTGGTCGGAACAGCAGCATCGATATGGCTGATCAAACCGGACACTGAAAGAATAAGAAACACAACTCCGGAAATAAATACCGCCCCTAATGCAGCCTGCCAGCCGAACTGGGCGGCGACAACAAAAGCAAAGAATGCATTCAAGCCCATACCACTGGCCAGGGCAAAGGGATAATTAGTCAATAATCCCATTAAGATTGTGGTGACGCCGGCAGCAATGATCGTAGCGGTCATGACCGCTCCAAAATCCATCCCGGCTGCGCTTAAAATCGCCGGGTTAACAAAAATAATATAGGCCATGGTCATAAATGTTGTTGCACCGGCATCGATTTCGGTTTTCAGGTTGGTGTTGTGCTCTTTAAATTTAAAAAACTTCTCCATTCTTATCCTCCTTTGGCAATCAATTACCATATTTTTCAAGCTCTCATCATTAAGGCAAACACAATCACTACTTCAGGAAATCACCTCCTCAAAAAATAAAACCCGGGCCGATAGGTATCGAGCGAAACCTACCCGCCTGGGCTTTTATCCCTCCGGTGTGACATTCCGTAAACAGGTTATTACCCTGCAGCGAATGCCTGCGCCACTCGGACCAGCCCGGCTCAATTGTGCTGCTGTCAGCATCAATAAAAGTCAAACCGGCGGAACCCTAGGCGCACTTTCCCTCGTTAAAATATTCTTTTAACGATAGATATGTATTTAATTTTCTCCCTGGCAGCGAAGGCGTTGTTTTGCCCTTTACCGGGTTCTAAAGGCTGCATTGTGACCATAGTCATAGCGCCCTGCCTTCAAAATGTTTTTTCGCCAGCGATCTGAAATAATCCTGCCTCGAAGATCAAATATTATGGCGTCGTAATTTCCTTGAACACCCTTGATTCATTTGATAACATCAGTTTAAAGAGTTTCTTTCTGCTTAAAAAGCATAATATTTTTTTCGGAGGTGTTTGCCATGCATGAAGAACTGAAAACTGTTGCCGCGATGATGGCTTTGTCCGCCCGGACTGCGCCAAAAGCGGTCGGCAAGGATTACATTGAAATAAAGGTTATCGAAGGGCAGGAAATAGATCGCCTGAGTAAAGATATGATTAAGTATGGAGAAGAAAGCGGAAAACCTAATTATGATCGTGATGGGAAAAATGTTAAAGATTCTGGGGCAGTGCTTCTCTTAAGCCTGAAGATGCCGCTTCACTTAGGTCTAAACTGCGGTGCCTGCGGTTATGACAAGTGCAGTGAGATGAGCGATAAACATAAAGCCGGGCCTGAATTCAGCGGTCCGTTATGCGCCTGGCGGCTTGTTGACCTGGGGATTGCTCTTGGTTCTGCAGTAAAAACGGCTTCCTTGTTTAACGCCGATAACCGGATCATGTACCGCATCGGTGTTTCTGCCCTGCGAACAAAGATGATCGAAGGTGAAATTGCAATTGGTGTGCCTTTGTCAGCTACCGGAAAAAGTATTTACTTCGACCGTTAAAATTTTTTGGTAAAAAAATATTTCTTATTGACAGGTGTAACTCTCTGTGTTAATGTTTGAAATCAAAGAGAATATGCCTTTGCCGATGACAGGAACTAGTAGCTGGGATCGGATCGGCCCAGAGAGCCGGATTGAGGAAGTTAAGCTTCCGAAGCTGAAAGTCCGGCGCCGATACACCGTGTGAATGGCTCCTGGAGGTACCGGCTGAAAGCGTTTAAACGCAAGTAGACCCGGTCGGATCTTTCACCGTTAAAGGAAAGCAGGTCTGGAAAGAAGATTCTTTCCGCATCTGAATAAGTGATCTGCCAAGGCAGATAACCAGGGTGGTACCGCGAATAACTCTCGTCCCCGGACGGGAGTTTTTTATTTGTAAAAATAGCAGTAAAAAAAAGGAGGAATAAAAATGAAAGAGCGTAAAATTACATTACCTTTAAAAGAGATGCCCCGCCAGTGGTATAACATCCAGGCCGATCTGCCAACACCGCTGGACCCGCCGCTTCACCCGGGGACAAAACAGCCGATTGGACCCGATGATTTAAGCCCAATCTTCCCCATGGGACTGATCATGCAGGAAGTTTCCCAGGAGCGGTTTATCGATATTCCGGAAGAAGTTTTAGATATCTACAGTATCTGGAGACCAAGCCCTCTTTTTCGCGCTTATAATTTAGAGCAGCAATTGGGCACACCGGCTAAAATCTATTTTAAGAATGAGGGTGTCAGCCCTCCGGGCAGCCACAAGCCGAATACGGCTGTCGCTCAGGCCTTTTACAATAAGAAAGAAGGCAAAAAACGTCTGGCCACAGAAACCGGCGCGGGACAATGGGGCTGTTCGCTGGCCATGGCCTGTAACTATTTTGATATGGAATGTGAAGTCTACATGGTTAAAATCAGCTATGAGCAGAAGCCATATCGCCGCTCAATGATGGATATGTGGGGTGCGAAAGTCCACCCAAGCCCTACCAACCTGACCAAATCAGGACGTGATATCCTGGCCGCCGATCCCGATTCACTGGGCAGCCTGGGAATCGCCATCAGCGAAGCAGTGGAAGATGCTGCCGGCAGGGATGATACCAATTACTCCCTGGGCAGTGTCTTGAATCATGTTATGCTGCACCAGACCATAATCGGCCAGGAAGCCAAAAAACAGCTGGCCCTGGTTGGCGAGTACCCTGATTATGTGGTTGGCTGCTGTGGCGGAGGCAGTAACTTTGCCGGTATCGCCTTACCCTTTGTCCACGACAACTTGCGCGATGACAAAAAAGTTCGCTGCATCGGTGTTGAACCGGCAGCCTGCCCAACCTTTACCAAAGGTAAATTTACTTACGATTTTGGTGATGTGGCCGGTTTGACACCGCTCTTGAAAATGTATACCCTGGGGCACAACTTTATGCCGCCCGGTATCCATGCCGGCGGCCTCCGTTACCACGGCCAATCTCCGATTTTGAGCCGCCTTTACCATGATCGGCTGATCGAAGCAAGAGCTGTAGGTCAGGAAGGCGCCTTTGAAGCTGCGTTGGCTTTTGCCCGCACAGAAGGAATCGTCCCCGCCCCTGAATCTTCGCACGCCATCAAGGGAGCAATCGACATAGCCTTGGAATGTAAGGAAGCAGGCGAAGAGAAGACGATCCTTTTTAACTTAAGCGGCCACGGGCACTTTGATATGACTGCCTATGATGATTACCTGGCCGGCAAGATCAAGGATGTCGATTACCCGCAGGAAATGATCGATCAATCGATTGCCAGGCTGAATGAAATGCTCGGCAATTAGTGATATTAACGAGATCAATTCTGGCGGGGAAAAAAGTTACAGCAGCAGATAGTTTAACTTAGATTTTTAATTGACTCAAACATTCAGGGCTCCTTTACTCCTTTAAATGCAAAGAGCCCTGAATGACTGTACCAGACAATATTTATTACCTGAAAAATTGCATCGGGTTCACTGCCTGATGCTGGTAATAGGATAACCACTGGCGGCTGCCATCATCTTCGCGAACCTCAAAATGAAGGTGCGCCCCTTTAGCCCTGCCTGTTGCACCCACCTTGCCAATAACCTGCCCTCTTGAGACATAATCGCCTTTTTGCACCAGGTTGGCGCTATTGTGCAGGTAGAGGGTCCAATAAGCGCCATGATGAATAATGATATAATTGCCCTGGGTGCTGCCCCATCCTGTATAAATAACTGTTCCGCTATCGGCTGCCAGGATATTTGTCCCCTGAGCGATATGGATATCAATAGCCTGGTGTCCGGGTTTGAAGCCGTTGTAGACAATTCCCTCGCCCTGAACCGGCCAGATAAAAGAGCCGCCTGCTCCGCCGCTTCTACCCCCGGTCGGCAGCTCCTTTATCCCTATCCGCTCAACCTGCGTTACCGGTTCCTCTAAAATTTTTTCCTCGATTGTAATCCGTTCTATTTCAGTGCCGTTTTCCCTGACGATGTGAAAGATCACTTCCATCAGGCCTTCCTGCCCGGGAATATCTATTTCCGTTTGACTAACAAAAAGCTTGTAATCCTCGACCTGATCAATTCCAAATGGAATGGCTTTGATTTCAGTGATCTCTTCCACTGTTTTGACGCGGATTTTTATTTCGCTCTCGCCAATCAGACTCCCCGTTTTCACTGTTTCAGGCGTTTCGGCATCATCAAACGCTTCAATTAGATCATTATCAACAAATTCGCTATTCAAATGAAGTGGGAGCTGATCAGAGGCAGCCAGTAAATGGTCATCAAATTCACTGAGATCAGTCTGCTCATTAGCCGTAAGCAGAACCAAAACCTCTTCTGCGCTAAAGATGTCTTCGGGATCGACCCGGCATTCCTCAAGCTCAACCTCCTCGACTATTGCCGCTTCCAAGACTGTCTTTGATTCCCCGCCGATACTGTCGCTGCTGTATTTGGCAACAAGGGTTTCTAAAACTTTATCAAGTTCACTTTGACCGGCAACCGGTACGAAGGTTTTCCCATCCACTTTTATCAGGTATGCTGGAGCCAGAAAGGAGATCTTGCGGCGGATCTGTTCGCATACGGCTTGCGGGTCAGGTTCGCTGCCGGCCCTAAACTCGCGGTCGAAGACAATTTCCTCTCCTGGTTGCAGAGCCAAACCGTACAAATTTCCGCATCGTATCACCAGATCATCAACAAAATTTTCAATTTCCCTGGAATCATGAACTATCCCCAGTTCGACATCATCCAGATAAACAACATAGACCTGGCTGCTGCTATAGTGGTTAAACCACAAAAGCGCAGTGAGCAGGATTGCTGCACAGCCAATAAATAAGCAGAAGCTCTTGGTTGCTGATCGCATCTAGTGGGCCTGCCTTAAAATTAATGGGATTAAGAACTGATTTAGTTATTATACAATAATCGAACTTGATCAGGATTCATGCTTGCTGCCTTCATACTCCCTTTGCCGAAACCTTCCCTGATTTGATCTAAAAGTACTCCTTGAACAGCGACCGGCCGATCAACAGGCGCTGGATTTGGGCTGTGCCTTCGTAAATCTGAAAGACCTTGGCGTCGCGCATCAGTTTTTCCACCGGGTAGTCCTTGATATAGCCATAACCGCCCAGAACCTGGGCTGCATCAGTGGTTACCCTCATTACCATATCACCGCAGAATACCTTGGCAATGGCCGCTTCCTTCGAGTTATCAAGCCCCTGGCTGCCTTTCCAGGCTGCCTGCCAGGCTAAAAGCCTTCCGGCTTCAATATCTTTGGCCATATCGGCGATCATGAACATTACTGCCTGGTGCATCAGGATCGGCATGCCGAACTGTTCCCGCTCTGCGGCATATTTAAGAGCATACTCCATGGCGCTGCGGGCTACGCCGACGGCAGAAGCCCCCACCCCGGGCCTTGAATGGTTAAAGGTTTGCATGATTATTTTAAAACCCCGCCCCTCTTCTCCGATCCGGTATGTTTCCGGAATTTCCACATTATCGAAAATCACATCGGTGGTATTGGCTGCCCGCTGCCCCATTTTGTCTTCTTTCTTACCAACTGAAACCCCGGGCAACTCCCGCGGTACCAGGAAGGCGGTAATTCCCCGATGACCGAGATTGCGATCAACTGAAGCAAAAACTACATAATAATCAGCAATCCCACCATTGGTGATAAAGGTTTTAGTACCGCAAATTTTATACCGGGCGCCATCTTTAGACGCTGTTGTGCACATGGAAGCCACATCGGAGCCGGCGCCCGGTTCAGTTACGCAGAGCGCCATTTTCTTTTCTTCCCGGCAAATTCTGGTCAGAAATTCATTCTTAAGCTCGTCGCTGCCGAAATAAATCAAAGGTATTGCCGCCAGGCTGTTAATGGCAATACAGCTGCCGATCCCGGCACAGCCCGCTGAAAGCTCTTCGGCAATAATTAACTGGTCAAGAGCGCTTAGCCCGCTACCGCCATATTCTTCCGGAATAACCCCGTAAACAAGGTCTGCTTTGAAAGCCTTTCGAACAATATCTTCCGGATATTCACCGCTGCGATCATATTCCGCCGCTTTCGGCAGAATTTCGGTTTGTGCAAAATCCCGGGCCATTTTTTGGATTGCCAGCTGCTCTTCAGTGAGTGAAAAGTCAATCACAGTCCGCCACCTCCAAAAGAATACTTTCAATTGTCAATGTTTAACGTATTAAACTGATTATAGTGTAAGTTCTAAGTGGTGTCGAGAAATATTCTTTACCACTGATCAGGCGATCAAAAAGCCCCTGCTCGATTGCTGAACAGGGGCTTTTATAATGACCGTCACAAAAGCTGACGGGATTGAACCTGACTTACATCATCGGCATTCCGCCGCCGGGCATTCCGCCGGGCATTCCGCCGCCTTCTTTTTCCGGCAGGTCGGTAACCACCGCTTCAGTGGTCAGGAAGAGGGCCGAGATGCTGGCTGCATTCTGGATAGCCGAGCGGGCAACTTTTGCCGGGTCAACAATACCGGCAGACATCATATTCTCAAACTTGCCAGATGCGGCATTAAAGCCGGTGCCTTTATCCATCGCCTTGATTTTCTCCACGACGACTGAGCCTTCAGCTCCGGCGTTGTTGGCAATCACGCGAACCGGATCTTCGAGAGCACGCTTGACGATCATCAGACCGGTTAAAGCATCGCCTTCGAGTTTTTTCTCAAGCTGCTCTAATCCACCGGTAATGTTAAGGTAGGCAATTCCTCCACCGGGAACGATTCCTTCTTCTACTGCAGCACGGGTTGCTGAAAGGGCATCTTCAATACGCATTTTTTTCTCTTTCATTTCTGTTTCCGTTGCTGCGCCAACTTCAATTACAGCCACACCGCCGGCTAATTTAGCCAGCCGCTCCTGCAGCTTTTCGCGATCAAAATCGGAAGTTGTGTCTTCAATCTGGACCCGCAGCTGGGCGATCCGTTTCTTGATCTCTTCAGAACTTCCTGCACCATCGACCAGCACAGTTTCTTCCTTGCTGATTCTTACCTGGCGGGCGTGGCCGAGCATATCGATTTCGACATTCTTCATATCGATACCGAGATCTTCAGAGATAACCTTACCGCCGGTCAGAACGGCGATATCTTCGAGCATCGCCTTGCGGCGATCGCCGAAGCCGGGGGCTTTAACCGCCACACAGGTGAATGTGCCGCGCAGCTTGTTAACCACCAGGGTGGCCAGCGCTTCGCCTTCTACGTCTTCAGCGATTAACAGCAGGTTTTTACCTTTTTGGACGATCTTCTCCAGCAACGGCAGCAGGTCGTGGATATTACTCACTTTGCGATCGGTAAGAAGGATGAAAGGATCTTCAAGCACTGCTTCCATTTTTTCTGTATCGGTTACCATGTAAGGAGAGATATAACCGCGGTCGAATTGCATCCCTTCGACCACTTTCAAGTCGGTGGTAAATCCCTTTGATTCTTCAACAGTGATAACGCCGTCTTTACCAACCTTCTCCATCGCTTCAGCAATCAGTTCGCCGATTGTTTCATCATCAGCTGAAATTGCCGCAACCTGTGATATATCTTCCTTGGTTTCAACCGGTTTACTCATTTTTTCAAGTTCTTCAAGAGCGACAACTACCGCTTTCTCGATTCCGCGTTTCATCAGCATCGGATTGGCGCCGGCTGCCACATTTTTTAAACCGTCACGGATAATGCCCTGCGCCAGCAGGGTAGCGGTGGTGGTGCCGTCTCCGGCAACATCATTCGTTTTGGTTGCTACTTCTTTTACCAGCTGAGCACCCATGTTTTCAAATGGATCTTCCAGTTCAATCTCGCGGGCGATGGTCACACCATCATTGGTAATCTGGGGAGAACCGAATTTCTTGTCAAGCACAACGTTACGGCCTTTCGGGCCTAAGGTTACAGTTACAGTATTGGCCAGGGCGTTTACGCCTCTTTCGAGGGCGCGCCGGGCTTCTTCATTGTAAATAATCTGTTTAGCCATAGCTTACAACCTCCTTCATTTCTATTAAAATATGATTACTTTACGAGGGCCAGAATATCGTCCTGTCTCAGGATCAGAAACTCTTCGCCTTTAACTTTAACTTCTGTTCCGGCGTAGCGGGAGAAGATAACCTTGTCACCAACCTTGACATCCATCTCCATCCTGGTTCCGTTATCAAGTACTTTGCCGGTACCGACTGCCATTACTTCACCTTCCTGCGGCTTTTCTTTCGCCTTGTCTGGCAGAACAATACCGCTCGCGGTTTTTTCTTCCGCTTCTAGCACCTTAACAACAACTCTGTCTGAAAGGGGTTTGAGGTTCATTTAACCTTCCTCCTTTGTGTAAATTTTTTAGCAGCACTCAAAGCAGGTGAGTGCTAACAATTCCATCTACCAATATACTGCACCTCTGCCAGTCAGGCAAATGGAAAAGCAGGCTATAATTAAGCCTGCTTATCTGTTTTATAAAGATTACGCTGTTTTTCTGCCTGAATCTCTCTATTTCTCCTGATTATGCTTTAATTTGTTTAAAAACAGCCCAGCTGACAGCTTTCAATTTTAATACTGAGCTCATTACAGATTTTACCAACTTCACTGATTGGGCAATTTACCTCCGATGCGATAATAAATGCCTTGCTGCAGGGTAATTTTAACTTTTCAGCTTCGTATAACACCCTTTCACGAAGTTCTTTTTGCTTGTTAATATCCAGCGCCATGCTAATCCCTCCTTCTCCTTATACCTAAAGATATATTATTTCGCCTTCTATATCAACATTATTTATTGTCAGCAAGCCACAGGATGCCTTACTGCCTCTGCGGGGTTCAACCGCTGAGCCGGGGTTAAAAAAAAGGGTACGGCCAATGCGCCTGATAACCGGTTGGTGCAGATGACCGAAGACTATCGCCTCCGGCTCTTCAGGTTTGAAGAGGTTTGCCACAAACCCAAAATCAATCATTCTACCGCTCAAATCACCATGCAGCAGACCTATTGCCAGTTTGCCAATCCGAATCAGCTTCAGACGCCCCAATTTTCTTTTAAGCAACAGGGGATCCATATTGCCGGCTATGGCCTCCACCGGGGCAAGCGTCTTGAATTCATCTATAACCGCTTCATCCACCAGGTCACCGGCATGCAGGATTAACTGCACATCCATAAAAGTCTGAAAAACTAACGGCGGGATAAAGCGGGCCCGGGTCGGCAGGTGAGTATCCGCAATAACCCCGACTTTTTTTATAGTATCATCGTAACAAACCACTTTAATTTGATCGTTCAATCTGTCTCTCCTGCTGTTAAATCAGTTCAGCTTTTATCCGGTTTTGGTTGCCCGCTTTAAGGTCATTAAAAGGATATTATCACCCGTTAACGAATATACTACAGTCGATAACAAACTAAAGGAGCTTTCATGGTTACTAACATCATGCAGGGATTGCTGATCGGTGTAGCCCTTGTTTTGCCGGGACTCAGCGCCGGAACAGTAATCTTAATCTTAGGTTTCTATCAGCGGTTCATCTATGATTTAGCCAATTTAAGATTAAAGCCTTACCTTTACCACCTGCTTGGCGCTCTGGCCGGGGCCCTGGCTGCCGTTTACATCGTCAGTTACCTGCTGACGAGTTTTAATTCATTGATCCTGGCCTTTATCTTCGGCATGCTCGTCGCCTCTATCCCGGTGGTCATAAACCTAAAACACAGCGGGGCGCTGCCAAAACCACAAGTGTTGCTTTTTGCCCTGCTCGGTTTCTACATTGCCTGGTTTATCATCTGCGAACCAAGCCAGACCTTCACCGTTCTGCCTCCCGGAGGCCTTTTCCACTTTTTCCTCGGCGGCGCACTGGCCAGCGCCACCATGCTGCTGCCCGGTATCTCTGGCAGCGCGGTCCTGGTCATTATGAATTTATACGATGATGTTATATTTGCCGTCAGCCACTGGCAATGGTTAAGGCTGCTATTCCTGGCAGCAGGCTTTATAGTCGGGATTTTTGGCCTGGCCAGGGTTCTTTCCGCTCTCTACCGCCGCTACCAGGTTGAAATATCTTTTCTGCTGGCCGGCCTGATTGCCGGCTCGACCCGTGCCTTATTACCGTTACGGTTCAGTTTTTCCTTTTTTGTAGCCGCCGCGTTGGGAGCAGCTGTTGTTTTCCTGCTGACCCGCAAACGTCCAACGTTTAACGCCTAGCCAGTGTTGGTTTCTATATTAAAACAGGCATACATCTTTTTTAAGCCTTCGGTCAGATCGGTTTGCGGCGTAAAATCGAGCTCGATCTTAGCCCTGGTTGTATCAGCATACGTGTGCGGAGGATCGCCGGCCTTAATCGCTTCATGCCTTACCTTTAACTCTTTACCGGTAATTTCGGCCAGTATTTGCAGCACTCCGTTAACTGAAACCCGGCTGCCGCCTCCGATATTATAAACCCGCCCCACAGCATTCTGATTAGCAGCTGCTGCCAGATTTGCGTTCACGATATCTTCCACATAAGTGAAATCACGGGTCTGCTCTCCGTCTCCATAGACAATAAGCTCACGATCCTCCCTGATCCCCTTGATGAAGCGGTGAAAAGCCATATCCGGACGCTGACCCGGCCCGTAGACCGTAAAATAGCGCAGGGAAACCGTCGGGACGGCAAAGTTTTTGAAGTAAAGAGAACATAAATTTTCGGCAGCCAGCTTTGAAACGCCGTAAGGAGAAAGTGGTTTGAGCGGATCATCTTCATGCATCGGCAGTTTACTGACATCGCCGTAAACTGAAGACGAAGAAGCATAAATAAAACGCTCCGGACCATTGAGCCTGGCCCATTCGAGCAGGCGCTGAGTAGCGAGGATATTATGTTTTGTGTAATGTTCAAATTCACGGCCCCAACTAGCCCGCACCCCGGCCTGGGCCGCCTGGTGAAATACCCATTTTACCATTTCCGGGAGGCTTTCCAGGGCATCAACCAGGTCATCCTCAATCAGATCGAAATCCGGGTTCTGAAGAAGATCGGCGATGTTTTTCCACTTGATCTTCGGGTCATAATAATCAGTGAAACAATCGATTCCGGTAACCCGATAACCTTCACCAAGCAATCGGCGGACCAGATGAGAACCGATAAACCCGGCTGCGCCGGTTACCAGGCATAACTCCTTCTTCTTAGCGTTTGAATTATTTTCGCTCATTTAACCTAATCGCCTGCTTTCAGTAGCCTGCCCAGGATTCAATCAGTTGACGGTTTGCCTCTTCGTCCAAAACCAGATAGTAGTTTTGGCCAAAATCGGGGCTAAAGTATTCGCCGGTGAGAGAAAAGTCCTTGATCGAATCGCTTTCCAAACGCTCTCCGGCGAAAAGAGCCAACGCCGCCACCTGGTTGAAACTTAAATTGGTACTGATGTGTTCACGATAAGCTGTGTAGGTAGGGATCACATAGCTAAACAGTCCCATCTCTTTAAAGTATTCAAAAGTGGCCAACATCAGCGATTTCTGCCGTTGCATCCGGTTCAGATCATCGCGTATGTCAGCATCCCTGTAGGTTAGATAGGTAATGTAGCCGCGACCGTCAAGCAGCTGTGGTCCGGCATCAAGAGATTCCTGCGGGGTGAAACCGATCATGTCAACTTCCACATCGTAATAGACTCCACCCATCGAATCGATCAACTCTCTTAATCCCTGCAGGTCCATGGCAATATAGTAATGCAGTTTAATCCCTTCCAATAGCTCGGCCAGGGTGTCGAGAGCTGTTTGCAGTCCAGCATCATGCTTATCATCTCCACCCAACCGGTAACCATAACTGTATGATTGCCTGATCCGGTCAGTTGCGCCGTAACCGGTAATATCAACATAAGCATCACGGGGTACAGCCAGAAGAGAAAGCGTGTTTTCAGCAAAGTTTATGGAAGCAACTAAAATAGTATCGACATAATAAATGTCACCGAAAGTATTGTCTTCATTGCGGTTGTGCAACCCCAGGATAGCAACATTAATCCGTCTCTGGTCGAAGGCTTCTTCAATTTGGTTTACATTATCGAAATCACTGCGGAAGAGTGTAGCGGGAGCGAAATAAACCTGGTAGACCCCGTAAAATATGACCGAAAAAGAGATCAGGATGATCGCGCAGGTTACTGCCAGCGAAATATAAAACCGTGCTCTTTGCGGCAGATTTTCCATTAGTTATCAGCTTCCGGTATTGGCGTTTCCGGCCCAAGCGATACAATCAGGTTTATAGCTGTTCCCGGGTAAACCGAGCGGCCCGGCAGGGGATCGCTAAACACAACCCGGCCCTCTTCCATAAAATTATAATGGCGCTCTTCGATCGCCCCTAATAGGAGACCAAGAGCTTCTACCCGGGCCCGGGCTTCATCGATGGTCATTGCGGTTAGATCCGGAACCATTATGGGGCCTGCTGCGCCAAGATCGCTGTCAGTTTCCTCATCGCCGTCCATTTCTTCAAAAGTCCAGTCGGTGATCAGCCCTTCTTCCTCCATCTGTTTACGCCGCTGTTCCTCCAGGTATTCCGGGCTGTCTTCCAGGACAATCGGCGGCCAGGGTTCAACATCCAGGCCAAAAACCTCTTTAATAATATTCAAGCGATCCCGCTGAAATATAACCTGGTACCAGATACCGTCCATCATCTGGCCATCGCCCTGAATGGTGTAAAACTTGAGGTGTTCGTCATCTGCTTTAAAATCGCGGGCGTAGTAAGCCAGAGCTGCAATTTGCGTGTATGAAAGATCTGTTTCGACATAATCTTTATAAATCCGGTAGGTAGCCGGGATATCGGTAATTTTTCCCTTTTCTTTTAAGTAAATGAAAGTCTCTTTCAGCAGGTTCATTTGGCGATCAATCCGCCCGTAATCCTGGTTAGTGGCATCTTCGCGATACTGGAGGTATCGCAGGTAGGTCTTACCGTCCATGATCTGCGGGCCTTCCGGGACCAAAACTTCACCTACGTTCCAATGCTTGTCATAGATGGTTTTTTCGACTTCGTAATAGATGCCGCCAAAGGCGTCGACCAGTTCGATTATGGAATACATATCAACCGAGATATAGTAATGAATCGGTATTCCTCCAAGGACGTTGCTTACAGTTTTTAAGGTGTTTTGGATTCCCTCGGCGTGATGGTCGTCGCTTTTCCTGATATAGCCATAGTAGTAGGAATGGTTAATTTTATCATGAAAACCGCCGGTGCCATGAATCGGCACATAAGAATCGCGCGGTATGCGGACAACTGCAATCTGGTCGGTATCAAAATTGATTGAAAGCACTGCCAGCATATCGGGACGGAAAAGGTATTCTCCTCGTTCCTCCCTGTTCCAGCCGCGATCAAAGCCCAGCAGCCCGATGTTGACAATATGCTCGGAGAATTCTTCCCCGACATCATACTGCTCTTCAAAATCAACTTCCCGGAGCAGGACCCGCTGCGGCTCCCTGACCTGATTGAAAAAGGCAAAAACGTAAGTTCCCATCACCACCAGCAGCACGGTTAATATTGCTGCTACGATAACCAGGATCTTCGCTGTTTTATTTAATTTCTTTTTCTCTTTTGCCGCCTTCTTATACGAACTATCGGCATTCTTTTCATTATAGTTTTTCTCGTTACCGCTCATTTCTCTGCCGCCCTCTTTCACTTTCTGACCAGCTGGATAAAAAAATTATATCATATCCAACTGTTCTGCTGCCCTGATACCGCTCAGGTAACTCTGGTCGCTCCATAGATAATCCCAAAGCCCGAAACGGCCGATCGGGACTATACCTGCTGACCGGACGTGATCCAGAACGTAGTTGCGTCTCCGGGTCATGCCAAGATCAAAGACTACATTGGCATAAGGAAGGTTTCGATAATCGGAAACCACAACCGCTTGTTGCTTAAAAAGTTTCATTTTTGCTGCTGCTTCGATAGCATGATCAATTAAGTTCTCCGGAGAGGCAGGCAGCTTTTTATAACGAGAATGATAGATCTCAAACTGCAGGGAACTTCTTCCCGCCGGAGCATTGTCCGGTGATTTTTTATAGGGAGCATGAACCCTGGCCGGATAAATATCCCGGTCATAGATATAAAACCAGAGATGTTTTCCTGCTTCGGGTTGATCAAGTCCAAACGAAATAAGGGCAGCTGAGGTTGCCCATAGAGAATCTGCGGCGCTTCTGACCGCCTCAGGGATATCATCGAGCATGGCGATTAACTCTGGCAGCGGCGCGCTGCTAATCAAATGATTGAAATATTCACGGCTGCCGTCACTCAGCTCAATAAAACTTTTTTTAGTATTCACTTTAATTACTTTTTCCCCGAGCTTAATCGCAAGACCCTCCAGTAAAGGATCGAGAAATGAGCGAAAACCTCCCTGCCGGGGGTATAACATCTCCTGCAGGTAATAAGTCTGCGGGGTATGATCGCTCATGGCTCCAAAGAGTACTTCTTCCAGTGCCGGTCTGTAAAGCCTGTTTCCCACCCACTCGGTTCCCAGCTTTTCTGCTGCCACCGTCCAGTATTTTTCCGTATATCTGGCCGGAAAACGTTCGGCAATGGCAACGCCAAACTGCTGATCCAGCCATTGGCGGTAATGCTCATGATCAGCAGTCTGCTCGGGCCGCTCAATAAAGGCTTTCAGCGCTTCGACTTTTTCTTCTACCGGCAGGGGATAAAGATTATTCTGCACCGGGTGCTTCAGCCAGGATCCTTTTTCATAATTGTATGGTTCGGGAGTATGAGTAAGATAATCAGTTTTTTCAAGCAGAGTGCGATATTCTTCATTACTGCTGAATGCAAAGTGAACACCGCTGTCGAACCTGAAGCCGTCAATTGAAAAATGATCAAGGAGGCCGCCCCAGCGTTTCCTTGCTTCAAATATTTTCACTTCGCGTCCGGACAACCGGGCTTGCCTTGCTGCTGACAGCCCGGCTACACCCCCGCCAACAACAACCACTTCAGCCATCGCTGCTCAGCCTCCCGGTCATTTTCTTGCTGATTCCCTTTGCCGCTTCGCTGTTAAAAAGAGTCGGTATAGTCAGCAGCAAAATCCTAAGATCAAGATACAGAGAATAGTCAGTAACATAATAAAGGTCGTAGCGCAATTTATCGTGAGTATTGGTTGAATAGTAACCGGCTACCTGCGCCAGTCCGGTAATGCCCGGCTTGACCAGATGCCTTAAATTATAATCCGGCATCTGTTCGGCAAACTTTTCGACAAAAAATGGACGTTCCGGGCGTGGTCCGACAATGCTGAGATCACCGCGCAGTACGTTAAAAAGCTGGGGCAGTTCATCAAGCCTGGTTTTCCTTAAAAACCGGCCGACCCTGGTTACCCGGTCGTCATTTTCTTCCGCTAAAACAGGTCCGCTTGCCTCCTCAGCTTCGACCACCATGCTCCGCAGCTTATATAGTGTAAAATGACGGTTATTAAAACCCACTCTTTCCTGGGCAAATATTGCCGGACCAGGCGAGGTGATTTTAATGATCGCGATCAGGGGAAATATGATAATCACCGCCGGCACTGTAAGTAAAGCGGCAACCACCAGATCGAAAATACGCTTAAAGAAAAGTTGGGAAAAACTGAGCATCATATCACGGCATTCGATAACCGGGGTATCATGAACCTGGGTCATAGCAGCCCTGGTCAGGATAATTTCGTACAGCTCAGGAATGATAAATACCTCAAGATTCCGGTTAAAGCTTTCCCGGATAATTTTACTTTTCAGGTTATAATCCAGATCACCGGTAATCATCACCGCATCGCTAAGATCAAGCTGCTCCGGCCCGGAAATGAGCTCTTCCGCCTTAATAACTTTTGTTACTTTAAATATTCCGCGCGGTAAGCTTTCCAGTTTTTCCAGAGCCAGCTCAACCTCTTCACCGCTGCCAACGAGCAGTAGCTTTTTCTGGCCCTGGATCCAGTACTCCAGTCGCCAGTAAAGGATTCGCCAGCCCAGTAAGAGTAAAAACTGGATCAGGGGAGCAATGAGAAAAACGGTGCGCTGGAATAAAAAAGCCCTGGTCAGAAAGGCAAATAAGATGCTAAATAAGGCCAGTCCCGTTACGCCGGTTAAAAGTGCCCTGAATAAAACCATAAAATCACTGCGCTGACGATTATAGAGCCCCAGGCTGTTAAAAAGAAGCACCGTAACAATGGATACAGATGGAAGAAGCAGCAGTAGCGGTCCGATCTGATAACCCTGAAGTTCACCCCCGGCCAACATAAAACTGATATATAAACCGAGATTGGCGAGCGACAAATCTACCAGGGCGATCAGCCACCTTGGTAGTGAAAAGGTTTTAGCCAGTCTTCCATTTCTTAACTCTGCCATTAATCTGCGCTCCGCTGCGATATTAACCTGCATCAGGATGTATATGCTTTTCTGTTTCGGCAGACTTTTTTCCTGCCTTATTATACTACGGTTGTTGGTTGTCCAGGGAGTAAATTGCAGGTTGTTGCAGGTTGTTTTTACTAACTCTCATCGATCGGATCATAAATACGATAACCCGGCTTAAAAGGACTGTAGTGTCCGATTCCATAGATAATTTGCAGCAGGTTTCCCAGGTAAACCAGGTAGTAGTACCATTGTTTTTTTAAACCAATCCAGATAGCCAGGCCCAGATTCACGATCAGCGGCAGAGGCGGCCAGATCAGGTAGAGAAGCGGAATAGCTGCTAAACCGGTTAAAACGATAAAAGGATAAGGATACACGGCTATGAAACCGGCCAGTCCACCTTCCCTTAGCCGGGCAGCTACAACCTGACCTGCTCCGTAAAGCTTTTTACCCCGCCAAACAGGTAAAAAATTTAAAAGCAGCTTTTCTTTAAGACTTAGTAGCAGGGTAAAATGGTCCGCCATCGGTAAATCTACAGCCCTGACCTCCCGACCACCTGCTTTTATCCGGCTTAACAGATCGATCTCTTCAAGCTGCAGCAGGGCCGGGTTCCAGTTTCCGGCTGCGATGACTGCGTCGCGGCGGTATAAGACCGCCCCACCGTGATAGTTTACCGGCCGTCCCCAGGACACTGCCGAAACCGCCATATCTTTGGCAAATACTACGTATTCACGGACACCCACTATGGTGCCTTTCACATCCAGATAGCGGTTTGTTGTATGTCCGACGAATCCGGCAGTATTTGATGGCACCTTGTCTTCCTGCTCTTTCAGCTGTTGCAGAAAAGATTTAAAATGATCATTTAAGGCCATATCGCCATCAAGATACAGCAGCCACTGCCCCCTGGCTTCCCGGGTGCCCACATAACGGCCTGTGCCAGGGGCATAAACAGAATTGTTATCAAGGCAGTAAACTTTCGCTCCCTTTTCTGCCGCAATAGCAGGACTGCCGTCGGTTGAGCCGGAATCGATATAGAGCCATTCGCTATCTCTCCCGGCTGGCAGTGATTTAAAAAGATCCGGCAGGTTTTTTGCTTCATTGCGGCCGACGATAATAACAGAAAGCCAGATTTCAGAAGTTTCCTGCTTAATTTTCGAGTAGGAAGCAAGCTTTTCGTTTATAACGCTGCTGATCGCTCCAAACCGCGCCAACCAGGTATTTTCTGCGGCAAAATCAGTGAACTTCTGCCGATCGGCAGCCTGGATCGATCTGGCCTGCTTAAGAGCGGCGTTGAAAGATCCCTGGTCTTTATAAGTAAATAGCGGGCCCTTCATTTCCTGCAGTTCGCGCAGCGGCGAAGCCAGAACCGGAAGCCCGCAGGCCAGATATTCGTAGTATTTGATCGGATTAACAGCTTCAGTAAGATCGTTAAGGTAAAACGGGATCAGGCCAATGTTACTGTTTTGCAGGTAAGGAACCGCTTCGTCTTGTCTTTTTGGACCTAACCAGCTGAAATTTTCTGCGCGTTGCAGCTTTTCGATCTGCGGTCCAAGTTTACTCTCTGTCAGCGGGCCGATCAGCAAAAAGAAAACATCTTTGTTTTCCATTACAGCTGCGGTAATCGTCTCTATATCAAATCTGGAGTCGATTGTTCCTAAGTATACGGCAACCGGTAAAATCGTTTCAGGAAAATCAGAAGGAAGCGGTTGTTTTGGTTGAAAAAATAGCTCACTAACACCGTTTGGCACATAGTAAACTTCATGCCGCCGGATTTCCCTGACCCATTCGAATAGCGACCTTGATGTGGCCACTACCAGGTCGACCCGCCTGATCAGTTCTTTCTGCAGCTCGACACTGCTTTTGGGAATGCGGCTGAACTGATCTAACCGGTCGGCTATACGATAACAACTAACCCGATGGGGGACAAGATCAAGCAAACTGTAAGCGATGGGACCGGCGCACCAGAGCAGGTCGACGGACATAAAATTGCTTTTTTTCAGAGTTTTGCGCAGCGGTGGCAGTGCGAACCGGTATTGATTGCGTCCGGTGAAAATCCCTTTCAATAACGGCAGGTTATAGTAAAAGATAAGGGTGAAAGGAACCAGCCACTTGATCCCTTCAACATTTCTGCTCCCTTCCCGCAAAACCTGAAAACGGTGACGATTAAGCTGATCAGGCTTGAAGATATGCATAGGGCTGACTGCCGGCCCCAGCCACAGGCAATCGTGCCCGGCCCGCTGAAAGAGGCGGATATAATGATGTGAGCCCAGTGGATCAGGGCGATCGAGGTTATGCGATTCGGCAAAGAGTACTTTCATAACCTAACTAACTCTCTTTCTGTCAGCGGTCCGGCCAGATATTTCTTAAATTAAGTTTCAAGCCTTTAAATGCAGGATGCTCCAGCTGAACATCATCCATCCCGGAAGCAACAAGGCTGTAAACATTATCTTTTAACTGATAACATTCTGCGGTTTTATCTTCCGGATCAATAATCCAGTAATGATCCACCCCGGCTGTTTGATATAATTGCAGTTTTTGCAGCCTGTCCTTGCTGTTGTTATGTGGCGACAATACTTCAACAATTAAATGAGGCGCACCGTCGATATGAGATTTTTCTACGAGCGCTTTTTGATTACCGGTCAGGTAAAAGAGGTCCGGCTGCACCACCGTATAAAAATCGAGTTTTACATCCAGGGGGGCGACAAGAATTTCACCCTCCGGATCAATTGAATAAAAATATTCCTTTAAAATCTCAGCTAATCTTAAGATGATTCTTTGATGATTAACATTAGGTGAAGGGTCCTTTACGATCTCGCCATCAAGCACTTCAATACGGTAGCCCGGTTCCCAGGGAATTTTGCTGTAACTATCAAAATCAACTTTATCATTTTCAACTGCTTTGCTGACGGCTAAAGCTGACATAACCTGCTCCAGATTATATCTGTATTGTTTGTTGCCCAGTTCAATGAAAGGAATTTTCTTTTCCCTGGTATAACGCCAGATCGTGTCAACGGATAAATTAAGCTCTTCAGCCAATCGGTGGGCGGTAATTAACTCTTTGCTTTTTAACATAACATCAACCCCATGAACTATTAGAGCATTAATAACAGCTAATGTCAACTAATATTAACAATAATAAACTGTTAAAGCTGATTATGCCTCTGTCCGCCCGGGATTATTAAGATTCGCGGGTTATTGATGCTTGCTGCTTTTTATTAAATGCCAAAACAGTCCTGGAACATCTTTTGGAGCAATGCGATCATACCTTAGAACTACAAAAGCAAGCGTCGCTGCGGTTAATAAAAGGACCAACAGTTTAAACAGCAGGTTGATCGCCACCTGGGAACCAAGGAGGGAGATGATATAGATCACAAAAACAGCTACCAGGGGGGCAGCAATAAGATAGGCAATAGTTTTCGCCGGGTATTTAACCGGCCAGAGACGCTTTGAAATAATCGCGTAACTGAAAGCAAAAAGCAGGTAGGAAAAGCCGGTAGCCGCCCCGGCTCCGGCTATGCCGAAGCGGGGTATCAGCAGTGCATTTAAACCTATATTAACAGCAGCAATCAGCCAGCAGGCCAGCATGATGTAAGCCGTTTTATTTTTAGCCATAATTGACACAACCGAAACGTGGGCGCTGGTGAAAAAGATAAAACCGGCGGCCAGGAAGGGGATAACTGTAAAAGCAGCATAGTAGGCAGGCGGTACTAGAATAAACAGAACTTCCTGCGCCAGCGCTACAAATGCTGTAATAATTAATCCCGTTCCCGCCAAAAAGTAAATCATGGTTCGGATAAATACAGCAGGAGCTTCTGCCTGGTTTTCCTCATAAACCTTGATCCCGTGTGGAAGCCAGGACTGGCCGATGGCATTCTGTAAAAGCATGATTACCGCCGCCATCGAACCGGCGATTGAATAAATACCGACGGCATCAAGGGAAGCAAGGCGGGCCAGCATCAGCCGGTCGGCGTTGCTGAACAGCCAGAAAGCAATATTCATCGGTACCAGCGGCAAGCCGAAAATGAGCAGTTTTTTGAGAAAAGCAAATGAAAACTTAAAGCTTAGCAGGTCGCGTACTGCATAGATTCTGAAGGGAATAATCATTAATGAAGCAGAAGCCGCTCCAAGCAGAGCACCTGCTACACCTAAGTTAAACCAAAGGACAAAGAAAACTGCCAGGCCGATAGTCAAAATTGCCGTAGCCAGGTTGAAAAAGGCAAAAGCTTTCGCCTGGAAGCGGTTACGCAAAGCCTGGGCCAGGATCAGGTTCATCATCGCCAGGGGGCTCGACGCCAGGCCGATTATCCAGGCAGCGCGGTAATTTGCATCACCGAGCATCCAGCTGGATAAAACTCCGCTAAACGGCAACAGAGCAGCCACAACGACAATACTCCAGATCGCCAGAAATGAAAACCAGGTAGCAGTCAGGGTTTTTTTCTCTTCATCATCTTTACAGAGAAAGTAATAACGGGTATAAGCATTGTCACCACCTAAAAGCAGTATACCGGTTAAAAGGGTGACCATGACATTAATATAACTCCAGACACCATATTCGGCAGGATTGAAAAGACGGGTAAAAATGGGGGCCGAAATGAGCGAAAGTCCCTTGATCAACAAATTACCTGAGCTGTAAATTGCCACATCGGAAAATAGTTTTCTGAAGTTAAAACCTGTAACCTGAGCGGGCTGCAGTATTCCGGTTATGTTCTCATCGTTAACGGCCATCAGCCTGTAATCCCTCCCCGGGAGGGGATATAACTTGTAAAAGTAGCTAAAAGTTTGGCTGTAAATTCATCCGGTGTCACAGTTTTAAAGCCCTGATCATAGTCTTCCTTAAAACCGGTAATTTTTTCTGCTAAGGCCTGAAGAGTTATTTCGTAAGTTAAACTAGCCGGCAGCCGGTAAAAACCATCAGCATCCGGTTCGACAGATCCTTCAAGATGACAGATGAATGAATCGATCACATCATCAATATAATAAAATTTCATAATCTTTTCAGGTTCATTAACCGCTATCGGCAGGTTGCGGGCAATATTGTAGCAGAATGTGGCAACTACCGAATGATGGTTTGGTTTCGCATAACGGCCAAAGGTATTGGTTAGCCGGTAAATGATGGCTTTTGATTGCAGTACAGCCGCATGTTGTTTCAACTCATTTTCGGCAGCCAGTTTGCTCCGGCCATAGGCGCTATCTTCAGCTGCCTGGGTGGAGGAACTAAGCAATACAGGGCAGTGGTTATTATGGCTGCGCAACATTACTAGCAAATCGGCAAAATATTGATTGTTTACCTTGACATAATCCTGTACATCAAGGGGCCGGTGCACAGCGGCCAGGTGGTAAACAAAATTGCAATCTTCAGTATAACCGTTTAGCTGCATTCGATCAGTCGCACTGCTGCAGCTGTATATCCGGTGCTCCCCCTGTTCGGTGAGGCGCTCGACCAGGTTCCGGCCGATAAAACCGCTTGCCCCGGTAACCATTATTTTCATCAGCTCTATCGACCTTTCCAGTCAGCCAGTTCATCTTGGATAACCTTTAGAGCAAGCAGCTTTTCTTTTATTTCCGCAACAGTAAGGATTTTTGTATTGCTCGAATTATATTCAACCGCCGTGGTGAATTTATCTGAACCTTCCTCGAAATAAATAGCATAGTTAAGATCCCTGTTGTCGGCAGGCACTCTGAAAAACCCGCCCATATCAATCGCTTTAGCCGATTCTTCCCGGGTTAGCAGCACTTCATGTTTCTTCTCACCATGCCGGGTTCCGATAACATCAATTTTATTGCCGACATTAAAAATATCAAGGAGCGCCTGGATCAAATCCCCGATGTAGCATGAATCAGCTTTCTTGATCATTAAATCGCCGGTTTCCGCATGCTCAAAGGCAAACAAAATTAAATCGACCGCTTCATCCAGGCTCATGATAAAACGGGTCATCCGGGGATCAGTAACTGTAATATTATTACCTTTCTTGATCTGCTCGATAAAAAGTGGAATTACCGAACCGCGGGAGCAGATCACATTGCCATAGCGCACCCCGCAGATTAAAGTTTGATCTGCCGAAACTGTTCTCGACTTGGCCGTAAAAACTTTTTCCATCATCGCTTTTGAAATGCCCATAGCATTTACAGGATAAGCTGCCTTATCCGTCGAAAGGCAGACGATCTTTCTGACCCCTTCATCAATTGCAGCATTTAAAACGTTTTCGGTGCCAATAATATTTGTATTTACTGCTTCGATAGGGAAAAATTCGCAGGAAGGAACCTGTTTGAGGGCTGCCGCATGAAAAATGTAATCAACACCATGGATCGCGTTTCTGATACTGCGCGGATCGCGGACAGTACCAAGGTAAAACTTAAGCTTGGGACTGTTATATTTTTTCCGCATATCATCCTGTTTTTTTTCATCTCTTGAGAAGATCCTTATTTCGCCGATCCCGGAATCAACGAATCGATTGACAACTGCGTTGCCAAAACTCCCTGTTCCGCCGGTTACCAGCAGTGTTTTATCAGCAAACAAGCGATCCACCTCCCTTTACTCATCGTCCAGCTATCCCATTAATTAAAATTCGCTTCTTATCATTTCGGTTAAAGAACTCACCCGTTCATCAATCAGGTTGAAGTATTCTTCTTCGCTGATCTC
>CAYTER010000008.1:39443-63026 GCA_964436815.1 uncultured Syntrophomonadaceae bacterium | reverse complement strand
ATCGCTGACATATCACCCACCTCTACAGTATGAAGTCCTCGGGATCATCAGGCTTAAAACTGGCCTGGAACGGTTCAGCTTCCGGATCGAGCCCCGGTTCAAAACCGTATTTATCCCGAACTTCCCTGGCCATCTTGCGATTTAATTTGCCAAGGGGTATATTGGCCGGGCAGACCCGTTCGCATTCACCACATTCAATGCAGCGACCGGCCAGGTGGAAAGCCCGTGAAATGTTGAAAGCTGTGTTCTCTGAAAAGTTAACCGCCCGGTTGATCCAGGTCGGGTTTAACCGATCAAGGATGCAATCCTGACAATAACATAAGGGGCATACATTACGACAGCTGTAGCAACGGATACATTTTGAGAATTGCTCTTCCCAATATTCCCAGCGATCGCCAATATCTTTGGCTTCAAGCTCAGCTACTCCGCTGTCATCAGCCGGTTCCCATTTTTCAACAGGCTCACCAATCAAATGATCGCTGATTACCGGGTTGGGATAGCGGCAAAGCCGGCATTTTTCAGCTAGTATTTCATCTCTGGCGATCTTAATTTCTTCGCCATTACGCACCAGAATAAAACCATCACCGTTCCACTTAACTTCAACCGGTTCTTCCGTTTCACCGTATTTTTCTGTCAATAAAACCGGATCAACAACCCCTAAACAGGGACAGCCCACAACAATTACCTGGTCACGCCTGACTCCTTTTTCGACCAGCAGCTGGACGACCGCCCTGCTGTCGCAGCCTTTCACCATTAGGGCAACCTTTCGCTTGTCCGCTTCCTGGCCGCGAGGCAGGGGAGTCTTCTCAACTAGGGTCAGGTAAGTGGAAAGGTTTGCAGTGCAGAGGGGTGAGAAGATCAGCTCTGCAGCATCGGCTGCATCTTCAACAAATGCCGGGGCAACCCGGTAACCGTAAGAACCTTTTTTCCAGCCAATCAGGTACTTAACATCATCTTGGGCTACAATATCTGCTGCGGTTTTACGTAACTGTTCCAAATCCATTTTCTAATTACCCCTCCTACCAATCGATCTGCCGGCGTCTGAATCCCTCAAACGGTCCGGCTTCACGCGCATCTTCGACGGTTTTTTCCACGACTTCTTTCCACTTGTGTCCTTCTGATGCTGAAACCCAGCTCATATGAAAACGTCGCGGGTCAACACCAACAAACTCCATCAGATCTTTTAGCATTCCCAGGCGACGCCGGGCATAAAAGTTGCCTTCCATGTAATGACAGTCACCGGGATGACAACCTGAAACCAGGACCCCATCAGCACCCTGCTGCAGGGCATTCATTACATAGAGTGGATTAACCCTCCCGGAGCACATTACCCTGATCACCTGTAAATTGGCCGGGTATTGAACACGGCTTGTACCGGCAAGATCCGCGCCTGCATAAGAACACCAGTTACACAAAAAAGCTACAATGTTAGGTTCATAGTTATTGCTCATTTTAAGACCCCCAATGCTGCTATCTGCGGTAAAATCTGGCGATCGCGGAATGACTTGGGCTGAATTGAATCCGACAGGCAGCCGGCCGAGCAGGATCCACAGCCCTTACAGAGGGCTTCATTAACCCTGGCCACCTCAACCTCGTGGCCAAACCGGTTAACCGTAACCAACTCAATCGCGGTGTAGGGACAAATATTTACGCAGAAACCGCAGCCCCTGCAGGTTGCTTCGTCAACAGTGGCTACCTGGGCGCTGATCATCACCTTACCTCTGGCCAGCGGAATCATGGCTGACGAGGCGGCACCCTTAGCCTGCGCTACTGTATCCGGAATATCCTTTGGCCCCTGGCAGCATCCAGCCAGAAATACACCATCAGTCGCTGTATCTACCGGGCGCAGTTTTGGATGCGCCTCGAGGAAAAAGCGATCAGGAGACTGCGAGAGACGCAGCAGTTCCATTGTTTGACGCATATCAGCCCGGGGCTCCAGACCGACGCCAAGGACAACCAGATCAACTTCATCTTCCAGTGGTGTTGCGGTGAGCGTATCCTCAACCTTAACGACCAGTTTATTGCCCCGCTTGAAAATCTCTGATGGGTTACCACGAATATAGCGGACATTTTCACGCCGGACCCGGTCATAGAACTCCTCGAAACCTTTGCCGAAAGCCCGCACATCCATGTAATAAACCCTGATGTTGGCATCAGGCAGTTTATCTCTTAAAAGGTGAGCCTGTTTGGCAACATACATGCAGCAAACCCTGGAGCAGTATTCATTTCCGACACTGGCGTCTCTTGAGCCAACGCACTTGATAAAAGCGACTTCCTTCGGTTCGATTTCTTCCTCGCCGTTAAAGATCTTCACTTTCCCGCCGGTCGGCCCGGAAGCAGAGACCAGACGTTCCATCTCCATCCCGGTAATGACATTCGGATAATCATTGTAACCGTATTCAGGCTTACGCGAAGCATCAAAGGGATCAAAGCCGGTAGCCACAATTACTGCTCCAACTTTAAACTCAACTATTTCATCCTGTTGTTCAAAATCGATCGCTCCAGCCTGACAAACTTCCTGGCATTTCGGAGCTTTCCCACATTTTCCCTTACTCAGGAAAAGACAGCTCTCGGGGTCAATAGTGTACTTGGCCGGAACAGCCTGGGGGAAAGGCAGGTAAACTGCCGAACGTTTGCCCATGCCCATATCGAATTCGCTGGGAAAGCGATCTTTAACCCGGCACTCGGCAGCACAATCACCACAGCCGGTGCACTTTTCAAAGTCGACATACCGTGCCTTCTTACGCACCTTTACATCAAAGTTCCCGATGTATCCCCCTATTTCTTCCACTTCGGAATAGCTTAAGAGTTCAATATTGGGATGGCTGGCGCAATCGACCATCTTTGGTGTCAGGATACAGGCCGAACAGTCAAGGGTCGGAAAAGTTTTATCCAACTGGGCCATTCTGCCACCCACCGAAGGTGTTTTCTCGACCAAATATACCTGAAAACCGGCATCGGCAATATCAAGCGCTGCCTGGATACCGGCAATACCTGCTCCGATTACCAGGGCTGCCGGTTCAGCGTCTACCTCTTTGGATTCAAGCGCCTCCAGCAGCCTGACCTTGGCAACCGCTGCAGCAACAAGTTTTTTTGATTTTGCCGTTCCTTCATCTTTATCTTCATGAACCCAAGAACACTGTTCCCTGATATTAGCCATCTCCAGGTAGTATGGGTTGATCCCGGCTTCCTGAATCGCCTTGCGGAAGGTGGGTTCGTGCATCCTCGGAGAACAGGATGCGACAATCACCCTGTTTAAACCATGTTCCTTGATATCATTTTTGATCAGGCTTTGACCGGGATCTGAACACATATAGGAGTAGGTTTTAGCTACCTCAACATTAGGCAGTTTCAGCGCAAAATCCGCAACTGTCTCGACGTCTACCGTCGCAGAAATATTTATGCCACAGTGACAGACATAGACGCCAATTTTCGGTTTTTCCGTCATCTGGTTCTTCAACCTCCTGTTAAGATTGACCCTTATTAACCGTCAGGCTACCCTTTCAGTTCTTTTAGCTTTTCGGTCAGTTTGGGTACAACCTTAAACATATCGTCAACTATGGCATAATCGGCCACCGAAAAGATCGGGGCTTCAGGATCCTTGTTGATCGCTACTACAGTCTTAGCACCTTTCATTCCGGCAACGTGCTGGAAAGCTCCTGATATGCCCATGGCTATATAGAGCTTCGGCTTGACAGATTTACCCGATGTGCCAACCTGACGGTCATGAGGAATCCAACCGGCATCGGTAGCCGCGCGGGAACCGGCGATATCAGCTTTAATTGCCTTGGCCAGTTCTTCGATTACCGGAAGGTTTTTATCTTCTTTTAACCCACGACCGACAGCGACCAGAATATCAGACTGGGTAATATCCACGTCACCGACCTCAGCCTCAATGTATTCAATAAACTTGCGGTAAGGTAAATCTTCTTTCAGTGGTGAATCAACTTTTTCAACCGCTCCGGCAGCTGCCGGCTCGGGAGGTTCTACCGCGCCTTCGCGGAATGTTACCAGATAGGTATCAGCCGGTTTGCAGGCCAGTTTGGCATTTACCTTGCCTGAATAAAGCTGACGGGTCGCTTTAAGTGCGCCACCTTCATAATCGAGGGCCACTGCTTCCGCTACCAGTGGCAACTTTTTCTCCACGGCAAGCGCCGGCATAAAATCAACACCCTGTGCCGTATGACCGGTCATCAGCACAGCCGGCTTCAGATCATCGATCAGGGCTGAAAGGACTTTCTGGTATTTGTCGGCGTTAAAGTCTTTGAAAAGAGGATCGTCAACCACTAAGACCTTGACACCATACCCGGCCATTTTTTTGGCCAGTTCATCCATCCCGCTGCCAATTAACAAGGCAACTGCTTCGCCGCCCATCTGCCCGGCAAGCTTCGGGGCTACAGCCATCATTTCAAAAGAAATGTCCCTGAGGGCTCCCTGGCGGTGCTCCGCCAATACTAAAATGTTACCCATTATACAAGGCCTCCTTTAACCAGGATCGATGCCAGTTTTTCTGCTTTTTCTTCAGCTTCGCCTTCAATAAACTCCGCTGCCGATACAACCTCCGGAATATAGAGCTGTTCAAGAATAATCATCGACGCATCGGTGCCAACCTCGGCTGCATTTATGCCCAGATCATCAAGATTAGTAACTTTAAGTTCTTTTTTCTGCGCTTCGCGAATACCGCGAATCGGAGCATAACGGGGCTCGTTTATACCGGTCTGAATGGTTAAAACTGCCGGCAGCTCGACTTCTACAGCTTCAAGCAGGCCACCTTCAAGCTCCCGGTAAGCTTTTACTTTTTTGTCATCCAATACTTCCACTTTTTTAACCATTGAAGCATGATTTACGCCAAGTTCTTCGGCAAGAGCAACCCCGGTTGACATATGACCGTCATCAGTCGCCATACAGCCGGTCAGCACCAGGTCGAACTCCTGTCCCTTGATCGCACCAGCCAGAACTTTAGCAACCATTAAAGGATCATGACCGGCTATCCGATCATCTTCAATCCGCACCGCCCGGTCGCATCCTTTAGCCATCGCCATACGGATCATCACATCAGACTGTTTCGGACCGATCGAAACTACCGTGACATCGCCTTCACCGGCCTCCTTGATTAATACCGATTCCTCGACGGCATAGTTGTCAGCATCGTTAATATCGAAAGAAAAACGGCTGCTGTCAACCGAAACGCCGTCAGGATTGACCTTGACTTCCGCTTCGGAAGTATCGGGCACATACTTAATACAGACAAACATCTTCATGAATTTATACACCTCCTGCCAAGATTAGAAAACTACTCTGTCTCAACAAATTCACCAAGAAGTTCCATGATTTCGGCCACCCGCATCTCTTCTTCATAACCAAGACCTTTCATGGCATCTTCAAGGGTTAATACACAAAACGGACAGGCAACCGCGACTATATCAGCATCCAGGGCTTTAGCGTCCTTAATTCTTGTTTCGGCAAGACGTTCTTTCTTTGACTCCGATTCTACCCACATCTTGCCTCCGCCGCCCTCACAGCATAGAGAGCGTTCACGACGGCGATCAAATTCCAGCAGTTCAACACCTGGAATATTTTTTATAAGTTCTCTGGGTTCGTCATAAACATCTCCCTGTTTACCAAGATAACAGGGATCATGGAAGACAATTTTTTTCTGCAGATCGCCCTTCCAGGCCAGTTTGCCCTCTTTGAGCAACTCTTCAAGCAGCTGGGTGTAATGCATCACCGGAACTTTCAGATCGGGATAATGAGTCCGGTAGGTAGTAAAACAGTGAGGTGAGAGAGTTACAATCCGTTTTGCAGAATACTCATTTAACAACTCGGTATTATCTTCTACCAGCATTTCGAAAAGGCCTTCTTCGCCAAGAGTGAAAACTTCACTGCCGCAGCAGGTTTCGCTGTTATCCAGGAATGCATAATCCACCCCCGCCTTATTAAGGATGCGAACGATGTTCTTAGCGATCATCTGTACCCTTGGATCATAGGCAATCGTGCAGCAAACAAAGAAAAGATTTTCAACAGGTACTCCCGGTTCGGCAATATTAACATCCAGGCCTTCCATCCAATCACTTCTGGATGCCCTGGATTTTTCCCAGGGGTTCCCTTCGAGAAGAACGCTTTGCAGCGCATCGCGAACTGTCGGCTCGACTTTTCCACCTTCAACAATCATCGTTCGCAGACCAAGCAACACTTCCAGCGGCTTTAACCCTTTAGGACAACGTACCGCACAGGTGTGGCAAGCGGTACAATCCCAAATTTCCGCCAGACGGGAGAGTTCTTCAAGCTTCTCCTCGTTGTAGGCGTCGTAAACAAAACGGCGAACATTAAGATCTGCCCGCACAGTAACAGGGCAGCCACCGGTGCAGCGTCCGCATTGGATACAACCCAGCAGATCATATTTTTCGGTGAATGTCTGGCTCTCAATACTCATTAGCATACCCCGCATCATAAAAATATGTAGAACAGCTTTCCCGGCAATTAAGAATAACATGCCGGATAATTAATCAGTCCCTGGATTATCCAGCCTCACCTCCAGACCTAATTATTATATTGTGTGAATATTGCGAAAAAATATAACTATGTTGGTGGAATTCGACATTTTCAATAATATATCCTGCTTGATTTTTAAATTCTTAAATATTTTCCATGGGCAACTATTAACAGGTTCAACATCTGTTCGCTCAACGCTGTTTTTACTTAATTGTTATAGTGTTTTCGGGGTTTTTTGTAATTCTGCCGATAATCCTGCCCTGGATATTTTTTGCCTCCAGGTCACTAATAAATTTATCGATCACCGACGGGGGGACAGAGGCAAGCAGACCACCTGAGGTTTGAGGATCGGCCATAATAATCAGGGCATCGTCTTTTTTTTCAGCCGGGCCAATCCAGCGGATATGGGGAAGCATATATTCAAGGTTACGGTAAGCGCCGCCGGGAATCATACCTGTAGCGGCCATCTCTTCGACCTTCGGGTACAGTGGTATTCTTTCATATTCAAGCTCGGCCGATACAGAACTTGAAACAAGCATTTCGTATAAATGGCCAAGCAGACTGAAACCGGTTATATCGGTACAGGCGATAACCCCTGTTTCGACCATAACTGCTGAAGCCGCTGCGTTCAAAACAGCCATAGAATGAATGACTGTATCGGCATCGCTTTCAGTAATCATGTTTCCTTTTACAGCCGTGTTAATTATACCGGTGCCAATCGGTTTGGTGAGTACCAGCAGATCTCCGGGGTTCGCTGCGCTGCTGCTGATTAATTTGTTTATTTCAACCAGACCGGTTACCGAGAGACCATATTTTGGTTCCGGATCTTCTATACTGTGACCACCGACCACTACTGCGCCAGCCTCTCTAACCTTGTCGTGCCCGCCGCGTAAAATATTTTCCATAATCTCAAGCGGTTGGCAGGATGTTGGAAAACAAATTATGTTAAGAGCTGTCAGCGGTTTTCCGCCCATAGCATAAACATCACTTAGAGCATTGGCAGCAGCAACCTGCCCAAACATGTAGGGATCATCGACAATAGGCGTGAAAAAATCAACCGTCTGAACAAGGGCATGGGTAGCGGATATTTTGTAGACTCCGGCATCAGAAAAATGCTGTTCCCTGTTCAAATAGTTGGGATCATCAAACTCGGGTAGAGAGCGCAGCACCTGCGCCAGGGCTTCCGGCCCGATCTTAGCCGCTCACCCGGCGCTGGCGGTCATGGTTGTGAGGCGCACTTCCTTCCGCTCCATTTAGACAACCTCCCCTGGTATAAAAAGTTTGCGGTGCGATTAAATTTTCAATTTGAACGCTACTCGATGATCTTCAACCCTGCGGGTTAGTTTAAGCTGGTCAAAATGTTCCAGTAAAGCCTGAACGAATTTGCGTGAACTGCCGGTCAGATCACGGAACTGGGCGAGGGTAAGCGTGTTGTTTGCTTTAAAATGCCGGCTCAGCAAGTCAAGAGATTGCTGATAAGCATCCCGGTGAAAGTAAAGTTCTTCGTTGACCTTCACCAGAATACCATTATCAGTTAAATAACTGAACAGCTCATCCTGTCTCGCCGGGTTAATTTTCGCTTTTTCCATAACAGAGCGAACTGAAGCCGGCTGCAGTCCATCTTGTTGGTAAATCTCTGTCACCAAATCTAATAAAATCCGATCCTGTGCAGAAGGTTCAGGCTGATAACCAAAACAGCTGATTATTTCATTGTTTACTGCTATTTTCTGCTGTTCCTGCAATAGCTTTAACAGCGAATCGTATTCACGCTGTCCGAAGCTGCCGGACAAATCTGCTTTGAGTCGTGCCTTTGAAAGACCTTTCGCCAGGGGCATTTTTTGCTGGTGCGCCGTTAATGCCCCGATTATTTGGTTTATACTCTGCTGTAGCGAGGTCCTGAGCAGGTATGAACTGCCAAGCCGCTCTAGATCACCACCTGTTATAAGCAGTGCCAAGATTTCCTCGACCTCATCCCGGGGAAGCCTGGTTTCTTTGGCCAACCGGTCCAGATCGGCAACAACCAGCTCCTCCAGCTTATTTTTGACAAACGCAATATTACCGCCACTCGAGCGATCCTGGCTTAACGCTCTTAGTTTATTTATAACCTCATCCCGGAAACGACGATGCCTGACCGGATAGGGATCAATCACCTTGCCGCCGCCAATTGTGGTCATCGGTGAGTATGACCTGATTACAAAAGGATCTCCCCTTTCCGCCACCAGTGGGCGATCAAGGCGGAGCTGCGCCAGGGCGCTTTCACCCGGTTGGAGCTCATCATGATCGAGCAGTACTATCTTGGCAACTGAGCGGGCCGTACCCAGGAAGAAATGGACCGGATCAAGATTCTTTAATTTGCGCGGAGCCCGGGCTAACAACTCGATCGTAACGTCGAGCAGACCAGTCTGCCGATAGGAGCCCGGGAAACTTACCACACTGCCTCTTTGAACCTGCTCTTTTTCCAGTCCGGCTAGGTTAAGCGCCACCCTCACACCCGCGCTTGCTTCATTTACATCAGCATCATGCATTTGAATATTTCGCACCCTGGCCTCCAAACCGGGAGGAACTATAGCTACCGTGTCACCAACCTTAACCGCCCCCTGGATCAGCGTGCCGGTAACTACTGTTCCGAAACCGGAGATAACGAAAGAGCGGTCTACGGGCAAGCGCAGAGGGCCTGTTGAACTGCGCACTGCTATGGTTTCAGTCATCTTATCAATCAGGTTTTTCAGTTCCTCAATGCCGTCACCATTTATCGCCGATACGGCAAGAATCGGCGCGCCTTCTAGAAAGGTGCCTTTCAATTCTGCGGCTACTTCTTCGCTGATCAGTTCGCGCCACTCTTCTTCAACCAGGTCGATCTTGGTTATAACTACCAGACCTTTCTGGACCCCGAGAATTTGCAGGATATCAAGGTGCTCCCGGGTTTGCGGCATGACTCCTTCACCGGCATCAACAACCAGCATCACCAGGTCCATCCCGGCTGCACCAGCCAGCATATTGTGGATAAATCGCTCGTGTCCCGGAACATCGACTACTCCAGCTATTCTACCACTGGGCAGGCGGAAGGGAGCAAATCCGAGATCTATAGATATACCCCTTTCTTTCTCCTCCTGAAGACGATCAGTATTTACACCGGTCAGAGCTTTGATTAAAACTGTTTTCCCATGATCAACATGCCCGGCAGTACCGATTATTACTTGTTCCACTGAACGAACTCCTTTTGTTACTCAGTGATGGAAAACCCCGGTTATTGCTTTGGACAAAAGTTCTTCCTGATCTTTAGGAATGGTGCGCAGATCAAATAGTAAGATATCCTGCTGGACCCGCAGGATTACTGGAGGGTCATACTTTCGCAGACGTTCAACCAATTCTTCAGCTGATAAACCTGATCCGGCAGGATCTACTGCAATCAACCAGGTCGGCAGTGCGGCTGATGGTAAAGCTCCGCCGCCCACCCTTGATTCGCTTTTCTTCACAGAAACTGCTGCTGAAGGCAGGGCTTCAGCAAGTTTCCCGGCAAAGCTATCAGCTCTTTCTTTCAAAGTCTCTTCTTTTACAGCTAACATCTGCCAAACCGGTATATTCTGCTCAGCTGCCAATTCATCCAGGTAAAGCCTGAGCGTAGCCTCCATGGCGGCAATAGTAAACTTATCCACCCTGACAACACGGGCCAGTTGGTTGCTGCGCAGAGCAGCTATCAGATCTTTGCGGCCAACAATAATCCCGGCCTGCGGGCCTCCCAAAAGCTTATCACCGCTGAAAGTAACCAGGTCAGCCCCGGCTGCGATACTGTCCTGAACGAGCGGTTCGGGTGGCAACCCGAATTTTCTCAGATCAACAAGGGCCCCGCTGCCTAAATCTTCAATCATCAGGAGATTATGCTTATGGGCCAAATCAGCAAGATCGGCTGCTTCAACTTCAGCGGTAAAGCCAACTAGATGGTAATTACTGGTATGAACTTTAAGAAAAGCAGCGCTGTTTTCGGTCAGGGCCCGCTCATAATCGCGCAGGTAGGTTTTGTTAGTAGTACCCACCTCGACCATCAGAGCACCGCTGGCAGCCATTATTTCAGGGATCCTGAAGGAGCCGCCGATTTCCACCAGTTGGCCGCGTGAAACAACAACTTCGCGTTTTTCAGCCAGTGACTTCAAGGCCAAAAATACAGCAGCAGCATTATTGTTGACGACAAGAGCCGCCTCGGCACCACAAAGTTCACAAATCAGCTCTTCGAGATGGCTTTGCCGTGATCCACGCTTGCCGCTATCCAGATCCAGTTCAAGATTGTTATAGTTGGCTGCAATACCGGACAGGGCATCAATCGCTGCCGGAGCCAGAGGCACTCGTCCAAGATTGGTGTGAATTACAATACCGGTGGCATTTAGCAGTGGTTTCAGGCTGGCCGAAGCGTTCTTTTCAGCCAGTGAGATCGCCTTAACCGCCAACTGCTCCGGATCCAGTATGACTGTCTTTAAAACAGCAGGGTTATCTTTAGCATTAATTATTTCCTGACGGCTGAGATCAATTATCTTTTGCAGGGCAGCAATTACGATCCGGCGGGGTATTTTAAGCAAGGCCTTTTCTACCGCAGGTTCCTTCAGCAACCGATCAACTGCCGGTAGTGCACGTAGTAAATCCTGAGATTCGGCCACTTTAATTCCTCTTCATTCTTAAAAATGGTGTTTCCAAGTGGAATAAATACCAGGCGATATTTAGACGATTTCATTATAGCAATTTAACCGGTTTGCTGGCAACAAAGCACAATAAAGACAGGAACTTCTGTCCCCAGGCTATTTAGAAACACAGGAGCATCTGCTCCGAATTAACTTGTACTTCTTAAAACATATGAGTCTCGCTCTGCTGCAAGTTTCGCCGCCGGGAAATACTGCTGTGCCTCAGCCAGGTAAAGAGAGCTTTCCCGGGCAGGATAAAGGTGAGTTAACAAAAGCATCACTACTTCCGCTTTATTGGCAATTTTTGCGGCCTGCCCTGCGCTAAGGTGGTTTGGTAAGCCATTTAGAATATCCTCTTCCAGATAATTAGCTTCACAGAGGAAAAGATCCGCACTGTTCGCCAACTCTACAAGCGCATGATTACTTTCTGTATCTCCGGAATAGACCAGCACACCGGAATCTGTTTCAAGGCGAAACCCGAAAGCCGGAACCGCATGGACACCGGCAGCGATTGTAATCGAGAATGGTCCCACTTTAATTTTACTGTCTTCCTTAAAAGTTATAATGTCATAGGCGTTTTTATAGGGCAGGCGTTCGAACTCTTCTTTGGGATCTGATGGGGTGTAAAGGGGCAAAGGTTTATCGCGTATACCATCCTTTACGGCAATCTCAAGACCGTAGCGCATGATCATTAAATCTGATAGGTGATCAGCATGCAGATGGGATAAAAGCACCGCATCCAGCTTTCTATAATCGATATATTCCTGCAACCTGCTGAGTACTCCGTTTCCGCAATCAAGCAGGATATTGCAGCCTTCTTCCTGCACCAGGTAGCCTGAACAGGCTCCTCCGGCTGGTGGAAAAGGACCATAACAGCCTAAAATTGTTAACTTCACAATAATCGCCCTCCTGCTCCATATCGCACTTAATTATGAACACCGCCGGGATTGAAAGATATCTGTCGTACTTCTCCGGCGGCGATTTTGTCTTCCAGCGCCTGCCGTATCTCGCCTTTGGAGCTGAAATAGAGAATTTGCCACCCATCGGCAACGATGCTGAAAAGCATTGAAAGCAGGATCTGGAGTCGTTCCGGGTCAGATTTGATAAAGGGATCATCGAGAATAAAGAATCCCTTATCCCCCTGAAGAAGTTTTTCTCCCAAAGCCAGCCTGATGGCGAAATATAGCTGATCATAAGCACCGCCGGATAACTGATCGGCAGTAAAATGGTGCCCGTCTTTACGGATAATGCTCACAGTATTATTATCCGGATCATAGGTAACATTTTCATATAAACCACCGGTAATCTGACTGAAATAGCTGTCAACCGGACTCTGGCCGCTAAAAAGTTCACTGACTTTCTCTTCTTCCTCCTGCTCAATCTTTTCAAATAGGGAAATTGCGGCCAGGGCTGCACCTCTATGATCTTCACAAGCTGCGATCCATTCTGCAAGCTTCTTCAGCATCATTTTTAAGTCAGCTGTAGTTTCACACCGAAGATCTTCAGGATCCTCTGTGCTAAATATTTCCAGAAGCTCTTTTTCGATAGTTCGCATTTCATCCCGGCGTTCATTAAGCAGCTCTTTTAAGGTGACTGTTTCTTGCTCCAGGCTGCTTAACCTTTCGTTAAGTTCTGCAACAGCTTTTCGGTCGTAAACGACACCCGGAGCTGCTCCTTTGTAATTCTCCAGGGAGTCTATCTGACTCTGCCAGTAACCCTTCATTTCTGCCATCAACCCCGGCTGATCACCTTTTCCGAAATGGCTTTCCAAAATACCTGCCCCTTTTTCAATCTCCCTCTGTAACTCCTGCTGACGTTTGATAATCCCGGTTGCTTCCTCGAGCTTTTCGGCGCCGGTCTGTTGCTGAAAACCGGCCAGGTCAGACCTAATTTGAGCAAGCTGTTTATCCCTTGCTTCCAGTTCTTTTTTTATTCTGTTGAACTCTATTTGTCTCCACTCCAAGCTATTTTCTGCTTCGTTAAGGTGCGCAGCTGCTGCATTAACTTTTATTTCAAGCAAACCAAAATTGCGGCGTAAAGCAGGGATATCCCCGGCGTTTAGATTTAACCCTTCGGCCCTCGCCAGAAGAGTTGCCTCCGCCTGGTTTAGTTTGCTTTTCTTTTCTATAAAGATCAAATAGACTGTCGTTGTAAATAGAACTACGACAACAGCTAAACCCAACAGCATAAAGGTCCACCAGGCCGGCCTGAAAATTGAACCGGCCAGGGTTAGTATAAAGGCCAGGAAACCGGCACCGATAAAACGGCTAAGGGCGCTCTTTTCAACTATGCTTTCCCAGCGGCAGAATGAAGCCTCCTGCCGGTTATATTCAACCAAGCCATTTTCAATGGTAGCTGCCACTTTTTTCTGCTCCTGCTCAGCTTCCCGGAAAGCGGCCTTGGCTGACAACATTTCACTACGAGCGTTTTCCAGAAACTCCCGGCTTTCTTTGAGATCGTCTTCCAGACGCTTCCGTTCATCGCTGATATGACCAAATTTGCTTTCAGCATTGCGCCAGTCATTGTGGAGATCCTCTGTCACCAGACTCAGTTGCTCTTTATCTCGAAGTGCTCTCTTGAGGCTGTTTAAAGCATTAAAACCGGTCTCATATTTTTCCCGACCGGCCGCTTCCCGCTGCAATTTGAGCTGCTCCCGGCATTCTTCCCTCTCCCTGTTCAGCGCTGCCAGCTCTTCTTCAAACCCGGCGTATCCTTCGTCAAGCATCTTAGCGGCTAGCTGTTCTCCCTTTTCCAGCAGCACATGCGCTTTGCTCAGGCCTTCTTTTAACTTATCGGGAGCAGTATTTTTATAATCACCCGTGCTTGTAATTTTCCCCAGTTCCCGTAGTTCGTTGATAATCAAGTTTATCTCCTCGCTGCGCATCCCGGTAAGCCGATTGGTCACTCCCCGGTAAAACTGGTCTTCATTAGCGATGGCCAAGTTGCTGTCACGAATGATAAAGATATTGGCAAACTCTGCCGGGCTGATCTCCAGCAGATCCGGCAACGATCCTGCTTCAGGCAGCTTAACGTCCTGACTTCCTTCGAGCTGCAGAATCAGGTATCCGTCCGGTTGCTCTTCCACCCTTTTGATCGCCTGAAAACTGCGCTGCGCTGCTTTGCCAAAAAGCATTTTTAGCAAGGCATCGATGGTCAGTGTTTTTCCATCTTCATTGGCGCCAAAAAAAAGATTGAAAACCCCAAGTTCTTGTTTGCCACTATCGGGCAGGGGACCGTATCTCCTGAGAGCGTACTCTTTCAGGAACAAGCCTTCACCACCCTGAAAGCTTTTATTGCCAGCTCGCGGACCTTGGCTTTTTGCCAGTCCGCGTAGTCCTGCATTTCGAGCCTGGCCAAAAAAGCTTTAAAAAGATCGTCTTCCAATACATGGCGGACATCGGTGAAGGTCTCCACAACAGCTCTGGCCAGCTTGGCACCCGCAATATTTTGAATGCCCGCTGCCAACTCGCTCTCACTTAAACCCAGTCGACTACCATCGAATAAACCCCGGACCTCGATCAGAAGCCGGGCTGAGGGATGTAATTGCTGAATAGACTTTTCAAGCTTTAGCAAAGGATTTTCTGAACTGAAAGGATCAAGTTCAATGGTTAAATCTTCATAATGAAAGGTATCCAGCGCTATCTCCAGGGGGCGTTGATTGTTAATAATCAGGTTTGCTACCCGTCTGCCTGTTTCCCTGCTGGTAATCGAAACCGGTGATCCAGGATAAATAAAGAGGCGCTCTTTGCCAATCTCCCAGCCTTTGTAACCTGAATGAAAATGTCCTGCCAGAACATACTCCACCGGCAAAGCGCTGAACGACGACAGGTGAGCCGGCATATAACGCCTGCTTCCTTCCTCACCCATATCCCGTGCCGAATAGAAAGCGTCCAATAGCTCTCCGTGAAAGAGCAGGAGATTCCGGCGCTGCTTATCCATCAGCCTGCCCATTTCCTGCAGTCGTCCAGCTAATCGATCGCCCTCAAGCTTTTCAAACGGCAGCCCCCAGATTGAAACTTCCCCGAAATCAAAAGGTGTCGCCCAATCATTAAGAACATAGACATTATCGCCAAAATAGAGACCGCTCCGATATGATTGATAATCATGGTTTCCCGGTAAAATAATCGTCTTTAAGTTTGCGCCACCCAGGATTTTTCTCAGGTCCTGGCGCATGGTTTCAGCTTCAATATTCTGATCAAACAGATCACCGGCAATCACCAGTAAAGATGCCTCTTCAGTTTCAGCGACAGAAACAATATTTTCCAAAGCTTCCCATCGTTCGGGATTGGTTGCATTTAAATGGAGATCAGCGGTATGTACTATTTTCAGGGCCGGTCAACTCCCAATGGCAAATTATCTACCCTTGCATATCTAATTCCATCTTTTTCCATTATCAGGCGGCTCTGATTGTTAACAGTAATGGACCCGGCCCGTATCGGTAAGGCCAGGTACACCACCGTATCTGGGGCAGCAGACCGGTGTAATGAGAGTAAAACCGTTTCCCTGTCGATATCAGTTTCAAAACGATCAATCTGCGCTCCCGGGAAAAGATGGCCGGTTGCACCGAGAAGGTAAAAATCCCTCTCCGACTTTTCAATCCGGTAAAGACAGGCTGACTCAAATGGTTTTAAAGAAAGCAAAGTTCCGGGAGGAACTAAAAAATTGTCAGGATGGAAAAAGTAACTACCTTTAACTGTAATCTCTCTGATCTCCGCACTGAGATTAGCATAAAGCTGATAACTGTTATTCTTAATCTTAAAATCAAAGCAGTGAAGGCCGGCGTTATGTTGATGGAGAAGATTTTCAGTTTCAACCAGGGGATAAGCGCTGAGGAGCTGTTTCAGCTGATCCGCACTCAGTTCATTAGGGTTGTCGGAAAAGAATATCAAACCGCCAAGAAGATTGTTCAACAGGAAAAGGGTATTGCGCTGCTGCCCTGTCAGCTTATTCTCATTGACCCCTTTTACTCCATCTCTCAGGATGAATACATCAGGGTCATTGCGGAAAAAAAGCCGATCTAGATTTTTCCGGCCAATGGTACATGCCAGAGAATTTTCTGTCGACACTCTTTCCCTGTAATGAAGTTTTTTCAGGTAATTATCCCAGTAGGGAGCAACATCACTGCCTATTCGACAATATTCAAACTGGCTGAAGGCAGGTGCAAGCGGAACCCCGCAGCCAATAACAATGCTGTTTTCTGTTACAGATTCCAGGTAATCAATGACCTCTGCCATGATTCCACCCCGGGTTCTTCCCTCGTGGGGCAAGAGCGCCGCGGCATATAAGAAATCCAGCTTGAGCATACGGTAGCCCCACTCTTCCTGGACCGTGTAAAAAACTTCATCCAGATATTCTCTAACACCATCAGCATAAAAATTGAGAGCATAAAAAAAGCCACCCCAGCCGGGATTGAAGCCGGCCTTAACCGGTCTTCCTTTTTGATCACGCAATAACCATTGCGGATGGTCTTTATAAACCTTTGAATCAGGAGTGCAAATCAACGGCGCCAGCCATAATCCGGGGCGAAAACCGTCTTGATCAATCCTGTCGGCAAGGGATTTCATACCGGCAGGAAATTTACCGTTTGCTTGCAACCAGTCGCCTATTGCCTGCTGCCATCCATCATCAATCTGAAACACATCCACTGGAATATTGTACAGTTTAATGCTATTCAGGTTTTCAAGGATGATCGATTCTGTTATTTTATGGTAATAATTATACCAGCTACACCAGCCGCTTATTTTTGGAGTTTCCACTGGCTCACGACCAAAGAGCTCAAAATATCTTTTAAAAAGCTGATCCTGTTTTCCGCTCCCGATAAATAATGTCATTAAGCTGCAGCCAGTGTTGACAATTGTTCCTGCGCAGTCTTTGCTGATGCGCAGGCGGTTTTTATGAAAATCATAGTCAAAACAGGTATAACCGCTACGTTCATCGAGTGAACCAAGAAATAAAACTCGGCCATCAAACCGACGAAAATAGGTATAATTCCAGGAATGCAGATGACCCCGTTTGCCGCTGTATTTCTTTAAGCTATAGTCACCATATTGGGCAAGCAGAGGTCGGGCGAGCGGAAAGAGAGGTTTGATCTGATCTCGGATTCCAAGTTCTTCACTGCGGCTCCAGGATTGAAATCCGTTAGCCATCATGATCACATCAGAAGAAAAACCGGGTTTAAATTCGGCAGAGAACGAACAGAGCTCCAACTGGCTCTGGGCCGGCCCGCACTTAAGGTCAAGGGATAATATCAGGTTTTCATCACATACGCGATCGGTATTAATCTGCAGTTTCAAATCCGGAGGTAAATTTCCGGGCAGCCTGTATTTCACACGGCGTCCGTCAATCAGGCATTCAATATCTATCCGATCAAATATCGATCCAGAAAAAAAACTTCCGTCTTTATTGCTTGGCTTTCTTAAAAAAGCGATCACCCCACAGGGAAGCAGCTACAAGCAGCAAGCCCAGGGCCACTACACCATAAGCCGTTCTGGTAAAACGGTCTACAGCAGTCTGCACATATACTGTCGAAACCGCACCGACGTAGTTATAGATGTTATCATGAAATACTGCCAGAGCAGCAGCCAGGAAAACGGTAATCACGATGCAGAGGATACCCGGTCCCATGAGAGCCTTAAAACTGTGATCGATAAAGTATAAGAATATTAACATAAAACCGATTGAGGCCAGGCAAACCCAGAAGATATTATGAATAACAAGTGGCTGCAGGTCAGCATGAAATATCACCATATCCCGCCGCAAACCGGTAGCTTCTGTTACGATCAGGCGTACCGTGTCAGAAGCCTTAACGCCAAATAACGAAGTGGTCAGGAAACTGACAAGGATAGTGATGGAAAATAAAAAGCCGATGATGATCTTTACTGCCACCTTCAGACTGTGCAAGCATCATCCCTCCCTAAAGAAGTATAAGCTAAGTAATTCTACCGCCTTAGTCATTATTCCTGCCTGGCGCTAATCCAATTTTCAACCTGAGATCCTTTGCAGATAATGGTTTGCGAACGATCAGGGCCGATCGAAATTAGATCCAGGGGCACGCCGACTGATTCTTCCAGAGCCTGCAAAAAGTTCCTGGCAGCCTGCGGCAAATCATCAAGCTTTCGGGCTCTCGACAGATCTTCATCCCAGCCTGGGAAAGAATGATAAATTGGTTCACAGAGCTCCAGATCTTCAATGCTCTCGGGGAAATAATCAATCTCTTTGCCGCGACAGCGGTAACCGATTGCCAGGTTGATCACTTCCATCCCACTTAAAACATCAAGTTTAGTTACAGCCAACCCGGTCAAACCGTTAATCTGTGCGGCATAACGGGCAATTACAGCATCAAACCAACCGCAACGTCGCGGCCGGCCTGTAGTAGTTCCAAACTCGTTTCCTCTTTCCCGCAATTGCTCTCCGGCTTCCGTCAGATCTTCGGTTGGGAAAGGTCCTTCGCCAACCCTGGTAGTATAAGCCTTTAGCACACCGATAACCCGCCCGGCGCAAACCGGGCCAACCCCAGTCCCGCTTGCTGCAGCGGCTGCCACAGTTGAAGAAGATGTTACATAAGGATAAGTGCCATGATCAATGTCAAGTAGAGCACCCTGAGCTCCTTCAAACAGGACTTTCTTACCCTCTGTCATTTTTTCTGCCAGCAGCCTGGCTGTATCGCAAACAAGAGGCCCCAGCCTCCTGATAGCCGTTTTGTACCTTTCCGCCAATTCGGCCAGATCAAAACCTTCATGATCAAAAACCTCTTTTAGAATCCGGTTTTGCAAAGGAAGAATTTGAGCCAGGCGTTTATTGAACTGGTCAAAATCTTTTAAATCAATAGCCCTGAGGCCCCGCCGCAGGGCTTTATCGGCATAAGCCGGTCCTATCCCGCGACCAGTTGTTCCGATCTTTTTTGCGCCCAGCATTGCTTCGTTGGCTTCATCCAGAGCTTGGTGGTAAGCAAGAATCAGGTGCGCTTTTGCGCTGATCCTTAAACCCCTTGTATCAATGCCCCGTTTATCGAGTTCATCCATCTCCCTGACTAGAACAAGCGGGTTTATAACCATTCCGTTTCCAAGCAGGCAAAGAGTGCCCGGATTTAGAATACCTGATGGAACATGATGTAGTTTGAAGATATTCGCACCGTATACAACCGTATGGCCTGCATTGTCGCCACCCTGAAAACGGGTTACTAGATCAGCCTTGGAAGAAAGAAAATCAATTACTTTTCCTTTTCCTTCATCGCCCCACTGGGCACCGACTATCACCAGACTGTTAACTGATTCCATTGTCGCCACATCCGTTCATTGACTGATAATTTCCCTAAATAGCTGGTTTAGCTCACCCGGATCAGCCCTGCCCCGGCTATCGGCCATAGCCTTGCCGACTAAAAAAGCAATTGCTTTTTCCTTGCCAAGCCGGAAATTTTCAACTGCATCAGGGTTTTCTTTAATAGCCTTCTCAACCAGAGGCAGAAGATTTTCCCTGCCGGTAATCCGGGTTATGTTCTTTTTATCCACCAGTTCCCGTGGAGATACTCCGGATTTTATCGCCTCGGCTAAAAGCTCTTTAGCCACCGGGCGGTTAATCAATCCCTTGTCCAGCTGCTCCAGTACTTCAATCAGGATTTTCGGGTCTATATCACCAAATGGTTTGTTGCTTTCACGCACCAGGTAAAGAAAATCGCCCTGAACCCAATTGATTAACTGGCGATGATCACTGTATCTCTGAGCAGCACGATCAAAGAATGCCCCCAATTCACGATTCTCAACCAATAACTGAGTTTCACTGTCGGTCAGGCTGTATTGTTCCCGGATCCTGAGAAACCTTTTCAGAGGCTGTTCAGGTAAAGAGGCAGAGATTTTCTCAACAAAAGATTTTTCCAGGCGGAGCGGCAGCAGATCAGGCTCAGGAAAATAGCGGTAGTCGGAAGATCCTTCTTTACCCCTGATCGGCACTGTTTTCTTCGTTTCCTCATTCCAGTGGCAGGTTTCCTGCAAAATTTTACCGCCGTCACTTAAAATTTTCTCCTGCCGGTGCGCTTCGTAATTCAGGGCTGCCTCAACCGCTTTAAAAGAGTTCATGTTCTTGACCTCAGCTTTTGTGCCAAGTTCCCTGGAGTCGTTCAGTTTTAATGAAATATTGGCATCACAACGCAGAGAACCTTCTTCCATCTTGCAATCCGAAACCCCGGAATGGAGCAGCAGTAACCGCAAATTCTCGAGAAAGAGTCGTGCTTCGCTGCCCGATTGCAGCTCAGGCTTGGTGACTATTTCTAACAGGGGTATTCCTGCCCGGTTATAGTCAACCATTGAATATTCTGCATTAAGTATTGAATCGCCGGCATGGATTAGCTTTCCTGCCTCTTCCTCAAGGTGGACACGTTCGAGATTGATGCTTCTGATTTTGTCGCCAAATAAAAATTCAAGGTAACCATCTTTAGCCAGCGGTCGATCATATTGAGATACCTGGTAAGCTTTGGGCAGATCGGGATAGAAGTAATTTTTGCGATCAAAACGGCTTATTTCCTGTACCTTGCTGTTCAAAACCAGCGCAGCTGTTACCGCCAGTTCTATCGCTCTGCGGTTAAAAACAGGGAGACTTCCGGGCAGGCCCAGGCAAACAGGGCAGCAGTTGGAATTTGGTTCACGCCCGAACAAGGTGCTGCAACCACAAAATAACTTTGCCCTGGTCTGCAGCTCTACATGTATTTCAAGGCCGATCACCGTTTCATATTTTACCATCAGCGACCGCTCCCTTCACTGCAGCTGAATCGGGGGCGCCGGATACCTTTACGCTGTTTATCAATAAAATGAGCCGCTTTTAAGAGCAGGTTCTCACCAGATGGCGGCGCAGCGATCTGCATCCCAATAGGCAAACCAGATGAATGCAAGCCGACTGGAACTGAGATTGAAGGTATCCCGGCCAGCGCATCATTTATATTGCAAATGTCTGAAAGATACATCTGCAGGGGATCTGCGGATTTCTCGCCGATTTTGAAAGCCGGAGTCGGAGTTGCAGCGCCAAGAATCAAGTCAAATTTATTGAAAGCTGCTTCATAGTCCCGGCGAATCATTGTTCTGACTTTCATAGCCTTGAGGTAATACGCATCGTAATAACCGGCACTCAAGGCATAGGTGCCAATCATGATTCGTCTTTTAACCTCGGCCCCAAAACCATTACCTCTTGTATTATTGAACATTTCGTCTAGATTAGCGCCTTCAACTTTACAACCAAAACGAACCCCGTCATAACGCCCAAGGTTTGAACTTGCCTCTGAGGGCGCAATCAGATAGTAAGCTCCCAGGCCATAATCGGTTAGCGGAAGGGAAACTTCGCCTATGTGAACTCCGCTCTGTTCAAAAAGTTTAACCGCATTTTTTACCGCCTGGTTAACTTCCGGATCAAATTTTTCATCAACATTTTCTCTGATGATGCCGATCTTTAATCCCTTTATATCCTGCTCCAAATCTCTGAGGTAATCAGGTACAGCTTCCGGAAGCGAGGTTGAGTCAAACCGATCATAACCGGCAATAACTCCAAGAAGCAGTGCCGCGTCTTCAGCAGTCAGTGTCATGGTTCCAATCTGATCCAGCGATGATGCAAAAGCTATCAGGCCAAATCTAGAAATCCTGCCATAGGTCGGCCTAAGGCCAACCAATCCACAAAAAGAAGCAGGTTGGCGAACCGAGCCTCCTGTATCAGAACCCAAGGCCAGGGGTGCCATTCCGGCAGACACCGCCACTGCTGAACCGCCGCTCGACCCGCCTGGTACCCGTTCCGGATCCCAGGGATTTCTACTGGTGAAAAAAGCCGAATTCTCCGTTGATGAGCCCATGGCAAATTCGTCCATATTTGTCTTGCCAAGCAGGGGCATCCCAATCTCTTTAAGCAGACGAACTACCGTCGCATCGTAGGGAGGGACGAAATTGTCAAGGATCTTGGAGGAACAGGTTGTCTTTATTCCCTCAGTACAGATATTATCTTTGATGGCGATGGGAACTCCGGCCAGCAGAGGCAGCTTTTCCCCTCCGGCACGCCGCCGATCAACTTCAGCTGCAGTAGCCAGAGCTGCCTCCGGAGTGTGAGTTACAAAAGCTTTTAGATAAGGGTCTGCTTCTTCAATCCGGCTTAGAAAACTCTGCACTATTTCGACCGCTGTGACCTCTCCGGCATGCAGTAGCCTGCTTAACTCAACTGCAGTATGTTCATATAGGTTCATTATTTAACCTCTATTCCAGTCTTTACAGTTTTTCTTAGAGCATGCTATTATTCGATTGCAGTGATACGTGGTACCTTAAAGTAAGCGCCACTGCGTCCTGGAGCATTTTGCAAAACTTTTTCAACCGGCAAAGAAGATCTTACCTCATCATCTCTCATCACTGCCTCCAAACTGATAACATGAGAAGTAGGCTCTACCCCGGCAGTATCCAGCTCCTGAATTTTTCTGGCCACAGCAAGGAAGCTTTCCAGTTGACCGGCCATCTGTTTTTTCTCCTCCGGCTCCAACCGGAGACGGGCTAAATTTGCCACATGATCAACTTCTTTGCTGAAATCGTTATTCATAATCATCCCTCCTCATGTTCATGATAACCCGGAAATGATTAAACCGGCTCAGAGGAGCCGGTTTAAGTATCAGCGTCAAGTTAGATTTTATAAACAGGGTTTCTTTTCAAACTCCTGCTTAAAAATCCTTCAATTGCTCGAACTACCCTGTGATCGAAATTTTTCACAGAACAATTTTAATCCATCTAAAAAGAGGCGTCAACTTTCTGTGCCGGCCATAAATTTCACCAGGTCAGCCCTGGAGATAATGCCAACCAGCTTTCCATCACTGTCAACAACCGGCACCCTGTTGATTGACCTGCTGATCATCAGTTTGGCGATATCTGATACCGGAGTATCTTCTTTAACGGTATAGGCTTTTTTCGTCATGACATGATCCACTGACGTTCTGTGTAGAATCTCAAATCCATCACGGATGCTGGCGATATCATCTGTCTCGGTATAAGGAGAAACCCAGAAAGAACTGCTGGTTTTAGGCACTACATTTTTCTGCTGAGAATAGCGTAAAATATCACTGCCGGAAATAATCCCCACAACTTTTCCAGCATCATCAACAACCGGTAAGCCGCTGATATTGTTTTCAGCCAACAAATCCAGCGCTGCCTTAACATTGCTGTTCTTTTTGACAGAGAACGCTGACTCAGTCATAATGTCCTTTGCTAAAAACATTATAATGACCTCCTGTCCAAATTAAATGTTACCAATGCCACCGGTATACTTCGACTTAAGGGATCCACTTCCTGCCGAAGTTCACCGGCTACTTAAATTATACAACATTTTTCCAATTTAAGCTGTAATAATAAACCATTTAGCGTTGCTCAAATTACGTCAAACTAATAATCTTTAATAAAGGCAGGAATAATTATTA